>JAYSSK010000128.1:0-37633 GCA_043720595.1 Acidimicrobiia bacterium | reverse complement strand
TGCTTTGCGGCCGGCGAGGAGGGTCTGGAGGGAGACGAACATTTCGAGCATTCAGGGGTCCTTTGGGTTTCGCAGACTGCGACGTCCGCTGTTGGGGTACTCATAACTTCGGACATTGGCGGGCCTTCTCGATCCCCAAATCGGGTGAACCTTGGCCTGCACTGGGTGGGAATGCGTCGTGCGACCTATGCCAATGAACGCCCAATGGGTCCATGAGACCAAACGGCTCACAAGCGTGCCATGGCAGCGTTGGTCTCGTCGGCCAGGGCCGTTCGATGAGGCCTCGCAAGGCGCTCGCGGCTGCTCGCGGCTGCGCCCCAAGGGTTAGGGAACGACGACGCGCAGGTGGCGCACAGGCGTTGTTGAACCGCCAGCGAAGACACGCACGAAGTAGGTGCCTTTGGCCAACCCACTGAAGCTCACAGCACCAGATGTGCGCGTGACGATTCCGGGACGGGACCGGTTGTTGAGGTACCGCACAGCAAGTGGTGTGGCGGTGGAGGCTGTGTTGGCAAACAACCCGACCCACGTGTCGTTGCGCAGTGGACCGTTCGACACGGTCGCACTAATTGCCCGTGGTTCGGAGCGCACAGCAACTCGGAGCGCTGAAGCAACCGCGGACGACGGTGGCTGCGCGGGGACCGTTGTGAGTTGGGCCGGAGATTGTCCCGGAGATTGTGTGGAGGATCCGTCAGACAACGAAACCGCGGGGCCAACGCTCACGAGGACTGTTGTCCCTGGAACGGTGGTGCTTGGAGCCATGACGGCGCCGTTGCCAGGAACCACCAGCTCGGTCGGCAGGATGACACCAGCACCGCTGGTTGGCCCAGGACCGGCCGCGAACAGGGGGCCAGGGGCGGCTGCTGGCTGCTGGGCAGCAGCAGTTGTCGTCGTGACACCAGGACCAGCAGCTGGAGGCGCAACTCTTGTGCCGAGGGCGCCAGAGGGAGAGTCTGGAGCCGGAGCCCGTGTGGCTGGCACCAGCGTTGACGCACCGGCAGCTGGGGCTGGTGCGCGAGTTGTGCTGGTCGACGAGGTGGTGGTGGTGCTTGGGATCATGCCGGGCTGCGCTGCAAAAAGCGGCAGCGGCACATGCGCCGCGCCGAGGATTGGGTTTGGATCAGTGCCAAGCCATCCGGCCAGAACAGTGGAATACAACCGCCGGAAATCGGTGGTCACCAACGGGCTGCCGGCGGCGTCCAATGTGGTCAACCCGGGCTCGTCGCCATAGATGCCACCGGCCACGTTCGCGCCGAGCAGCATCGCGATGGACGATGACCCGTGATCGGTTCCCTCGGAACTGTTCGCTCGTGCACGACGCCCAAACTCGGAATACGTCATGACTGCAACCGAGCGAGTCAGCATCGGATCGAGGCGAGAGAAGAACGTTGACAGAGCAGTGTCCAGGTCTCCGAGCAGTCGTGAGTGGATGACTGATTGCTGTGCGTGCGTATCGAATCCGTCGATGATCACCGAGATGACCCGAACACCTAAGCGCGCGTTGATCAGGTTGGCCGCCATCGTCATCTGGCGGTTGATCGACGTGCCGTCGACACCATTCCAGCTTGTCGAAACGGTGGGTGCCACGTCGATCGCGCTCACGGTGCGAGAAGTGAGACTGTTCCCGATCGTTCCGGTGCCGGAGCCAGACGTGTTGATCGAACGGAGTGCGTCGGCCACCCACTTCTCGTTGAGGTCCGCCAAGTTGGTCCCGAACAGCTGTGACTGAGGAACCGGAATCTGCAAAGCAGCAACGGATGTGCCGCGCAACGAGACCGGGGTGTGTGGTCCGATGGAAACGGTGGTGAACGGGTTGCTCGGCCCGATGGTGTCGGCAAACCGACCTGCCCAGCCGGAATGCGGCGAGGCAACAACTGGTGATCCAACCGGGCCATAGCCGTAGTGCCAGTGATCCACGGAGGTGAAGTGGCTCAAGTTGTTGTTGGTGTAGCCAACTCCTCGGACGAACGCAGCACGTCCGCTGTTCCACATGGAGTGCATGAAGGGGAGCGACGTGTGCAGGCCGTAGTCGCTGTTGATCGCCAAGGTGCTGGCGCCCGAGATCGCAAGTGCACCGCGATACTCCTGATACTTCGGGTTGGTGAGCGGCACCAGCGTGTTGAGACCATCGTTGCCGCCGTCGAGGTACACGAGGACAATTGTGCTTGGGACTTCCGTTGCCTCAGCTGTGCCAAGCCCCACGAGGTCACGGACAAACGGCAATCGTCCGGCCACGATGGAACCCGCAGCAACGCCTGCACCTATCTGCAGCGTGCGGCGACGCGAAAGAACCGTGTCGCCGACGGCATCGAGGGCATCGAGTAGCCGCTCGGTCACTGCTTCGGCCCGGTCAGCGCGGGGGAACATTTGGCTCATGAGAGTTGGAACTCCGGCGTGAGCGCAATTGCGCGAATGAGGTTTGCCCGCTGGCCGGCTCCGCCGTAACCAGGGTCACGGTTTGCCACGAGTAGCGCCTGCAGCGCACTGCGAGTCGCATTTGAAACTGTTGGCGTCGAAAAGGCGTCGAGCGCTGTTTGAACTGCGACCGACGGCGTTTGGCCGGGAATGGCAGAAAGAAAAGGTGTCGCGTCGGAAGACCAACCGATTGTGCCGGCCATGGTTGCCTTCTTCCACACAGCTGCCTGGCTGATCCAATAGTCGTTCTGCTTCCAGCCGCTCACGCTCGGCGGCTCGAAGGGGCTTTGGCCGAGGTCAGCCATTGCCCAGTCGATCTGCGTTCCTTGCGATGTCAACCCCGTTGCGCGGAGGAGACAGACTCCCCATTCGATAGGTCCACGTACGAGTACGTTTCGATAGGTGGGGCTGTAGAACTCGTTGCGTAGGAACATCGCTCGCAAGAATTCCTTGGTGTTCATCTGCACACTTCGCAATGTGGCGGCGAGCGATGACAAAAGCGCTGTGTCTGTGGTGGGACCCGCATACCAGTTCCACAAGCGTTTTGCGAGGAATGCAGAGGAGGTGGTGGCCCGCACTCCGTTGAGAATTTCGCCGATGAGCTCTGGGCCGTCCCAGTTCCTACTGATGCCGAAGATGGTCTTCTGGCCGGCGTCATGTTCCGCTGCGTTGAATATGTACGCACGCGCCGGGGTGAGGGTGTGGCCGGACCATGCCCGGGCGCTTTCGACCACGTCTTGTTGGGTGTAGCCCTGATCTGCGCCGAGCGTGAACAACTCCATGAGTTCACGCGCGAAGTTCTCGTTCGGCGAAGACGCAACGTTCAGGTAGTTGTCCAGGTACCAGACCATCGCCGGGTCAATGGAGATTGCGCTCATCAGCGTCTGGATAGGGCCGAGTGCGTTGTTGCGCAGCGTCTGATTTTGGGCCAGTAGTAGAGCCGGCACCGGCACCTTCCAGTACGACGTGGGAATCAGGTTGTGCCAGAACAACGTGAGTTTCTCCAACACTGGGTTGGCCGCCGACGCCATCTGCTGCATCCACCAACGCCGAATGACGATGAGCTGCTGGTAGTCCGAATCCTCCGGGGCCAGAGAGGGGTAGGAGGGAGCGGGAAAGACACTGTCTAGAAGACCAGCAACGACGGTCTCTCGCTGCTGCCCCACGAGCGGCGCCAGCACCGACGGCACGGCACCGAAACCTGCGCGTCGATAGAGGTGGGCGACCTCGTCGGCTGTCATTGGCATACCTGGGACCATCGGCAGCGACGGCGGATTGGTTGAGAAGGGGAACCCAATCACTACCGGATTGTTGTGCGGTTCAGGTCGCTATCGTGCCCCCTGATGAGCGCCGAGCACTCGCAACGGTAGTCAGGCGTCGGTTGCGGCTTGTTCAGCGGCAGGTTGGTTGGCAGGTTGGTTGGCAGGTTGGTTGGCAGAGCGGAGGCTGTCCGGGGGTCGATCTAGGGTGAACGCATGACTCGCAGCTATGACCGCACGCCTTCAGACCTCCGCCCGGTGACCTTCGCCAGGGACTACACCGAATTTGCCGCAGGTTCGGTGTTGGTGTCTTTTGGCCGCACCCGTGTGCTGGTGACTGCGTCTGTCGACGACGACGTCCCGCGGTGGATGAAGGGCACACAGCGTGGCTGGGTAACTGCGGAGTATTCGATGCTTCCGGGCAGCTCGCCAGAGCGCGTGGACCGGGAAGCAGCGAAGGGCAAGCAGTCGGGGCGTACTCAAGAAATCCAGCGGCTGATCGGCCGTTCGCTGCGGAGCGTCACGGACCTCAAGGCGCTTGGCGAACGCCAGATCATCGTGGACTGCGATGTTCTCCAAGCAGATGGCGGCACCCGCACCGCCAGTATCTGCGGTGCGTACGTTGCATTGCACGACGCGTGTTCGCGCCTCGTCGCTGCTGGTTCCATGTCGGCAGTCCCGTTGGTCTCGGAACTCGCTGCGGTCTCCGTCGGCATCGTGAAGGGCATCCCGATGCTCGACCTGGACTACTCCGAAGACTCCACTGCTGAAGTCGACATGAACGTGGTCATGACCGGTGCTGGTGAGTTCACCGAGCTTCAGGGCACCGCCGAAGGTCGCACGTTCGGCCGCGGTCCGCTGAACGAACTCATTGCGCTGGCAGAGCACGGCATCGGACAAATCGTCGCAGCTCAACGCGAACTGCTGTCGGTTCCGCCGCTCATGCGTGCGCTCGACCCGCGCTGAGGATTTCAAATGTCAACCTCCGCTGGCACGGAACTCAGGCTGGTGATGGCTTCGGCCAACCCGCACAAAGTGGAAGAGATCCGAAGCCTGCTGCAACGGTTGGTCCGTGGCGTCTCCGTGGCGCCGCGGCCAGCAGGCGTGCCCGATGTCGTCGAAGACGCAGACTCGTTGGTTGGCAACGCGCGCCTCAAAGGTCGAGCCCTGTGCGAGGCCACCGGCATGGCAGCTGTGGCTGACGACACCGGCTTGTTCGTCGACGCGTTGGATGGTCGGCCCGGCGTTCGTTCCGCTCGGTTCGCGCACGAACACGCAACGGATTCCGAAAATGTGGTTTACCTGCTTGCGTTGCTCGCAGAGGCCGGAGCTGTCGAGGCGCACCACCGGGCAGCGTCCTTTCGAACCGTCGCCATTGTGTGCTTTCCCGACGGAACCGAGTTGATCGGAAACGGTCGCATCGATGGCACCATCGCTCATTCGCCGACAGGAACCCGGGGTTTCGGATACGACCCGGTGTTCTGCCCGACAGACCTTCCAGCCGACTGGTCCGACCGCACCGACTCCGGAGGCTCGGCGGACCCGCGGCCGACGTTCGCCCAACTCACGGCGGACCAGAAGAACTCGCTCTCGCACCGGGCGCGCGCTTTCGCTGATCTTGCACGGCAACTGCAGGCAGTGCAGGCAGCGCAGGCCGTGCAGGCAGTGCAGGCCGTGAAGGCAGTGCGGTCGAGCCCGACACCTTCATGAACGCCGATGGCTGAGGTCGACGGCGAAAGCGCTCGAATCCAGAAGCTCATAGCGGACATCGACAGTCTGTGTACTGATGAACGTTGGGATGCTGTCGTCGAGTTACGAGACACGTGCCGCCTGGCCGTCGCCCGTGGTCATCAGTGGTGGCCGGCTGCTGCTTGGGCCGAGTTCCGGATTGCGCTCGACGGACCTGGCCGCCTTGCCGCTTCCGTTCTTCATTCAAGTTTGTCTCGGTACACACTCGGGCCGTTTGCCGAAGTTGCTGCGTCCTCACACTCTTGGGATGACTTGGTCGATTTCCTCGAACCGTCTCCGACCGCTGCGATGTTTGCTCACGAGTGCATTGCGCTCGGCGATGATCTGCGTACTGACGATCTGTACCAACGACTTCCGGCCATCTTCGACCTGCCGGCGGCACTCCAGCCGTGGGAGCCGGATTACGGCCCAGTTGTGTATCACCTCGACCGGGTGGAGCACCTTGCGCCAATTCTTCCCGGTATGGGTGCTGCGACGTCGACGTCATTGCCGGTTGCGCAGTCGGACACGCAATCAGGCGGGTCGGCCGTCGAAACCTTGGAAGATCAGGCCAGTTGCGACGCTCTCGCTGCGGTGCTCGTTCCCTGGTCTGAGTCGTTGCAATGGTCGGTCTTGAGCGAAGCGACCGATGGTGATGCGCGTACTGCGTACTCGGTGTGGGTCAACCGTGCTTCCGGCCGCGCTGACGGAGTTCCCATCCTGGCTGTGACAACCGACGTTGCACTTCGTTACCTGGCGTGGCTCGGCGCATCGGGCGGGCCGATCGGCCGTCGACGCGGGCTGGCAGCCAGTCGGTCTTCGTTGTGGTGGGTTCTGCTCCAGCTCACGGGGTTCGCTGACGACCTCGATGGCGAGCCGGTGGCGGCGGCAGACGCTCAATTCTTGGAACAGTTCACCGCAGCGATTGCATCGCTGCGGTGGTTCACCTGGTCGTCCTCGCCGGAACTGAAGCTATTGCCTGACCCTTCGGAGCGTGCCGTCGGCACGCAGCGTGGTTGGACAGTGCATCTCGCCGTCGAGGCACCGGCCGAAGGGATCTCGTGGGTGTTGGCTGCCGATGAACTGCCCTCGACCTGACTTGGCGCCCTGAACCTGACTTGCCGACCTGACTTGCCGAAACAACTCGCGAACTGTTTGAAGAACTGTCTGGCGGCTGACCGAAGCAGCAGATCTGGCGGTTGACGCCAGGTTCCGCCCGGGCACCGGTAGCCTGACCGGCGTGAACCCTGCCGAACATGCTGGCGACGTAACGTCCGCCGACGACGAACCCACAAAAGCTGTGCGCCGTTATCTGGAGTTTGTGCTCAACCCTGCGAGCGCACGAGACGAAGACCTGATCGCCTCGCTCGAAGCCCAGGTGACCTCCGAAACAGACGTCATTGCCAAACTCCGGTTGCTGTCCAACCTGGACCGCGCCAAACAGGTCGACGGTTCAGCCTTGCTCGACGGGTTTGTGCGCCATGGGCGGCGGTGGGCAACAGACAACCAGATCACCGTGGCTGCGCTCAAGACCATCGGCGTTTCTCCGGTTGTGCTCGCCGAAGCCGGGTTCGATCTCGGCCACGGTTCCATCCACGATCGGCGCCTCGGTGGGCCACAAGACCGAACCAGCCGCCGGTCTCGGTCCGAACGGGCATCAGGTTCACCCCGTCCCCGTGGGGCCAACGTGTCAGGCACGGTGGTGAAGCAATGGGCGCTGCAACAGCCACAATCGTTCACCATGGCCGAAGCCATGACCGCGGTCGGGGCCAGTCTGATGACAGTGAAGAAAGCCGTCACGGAACTGGTCGCGGATGGCAAGGTCCAGAGTAACGGCCACATTGCCCGAGCTGGCGTGCGCGGCCGGGCTCCAGAGCACTTCTCGGTGGTGAACCCATGACGCAGCCCAACGACCCAGGGCAAGCCCCCGATGTCGACCCCATCCTCGACCCCATCCTCGACCCCATCCTCGATTCGAGCCCCGACCCGATGGCTCGCCTCAAGGTTGACCATGACGGGCCACCTGCGATTCGCAATGGTCCGTCTTTGGCACCTCAACTGTCGTCGCGCACCTTCATGGCTGGGCTCACCATGGTGACCCTGGTCGCTGCCGTTGGGCTGCTGCTGCGCAACGTTTCCTCAGATCCCTCGACCACGCTTGCGCCAGTCAGCGTTGCAGCGCCGGTCGGCTCTATCGCTCCGATCTCGGCTTCGCCAGACACAGTGGTGGCACCACTCAACCAGGTCACGTTCGACCCTGCACCCCCGGACGCCGGCCCAGACCTGCTTGCGTACCAAGCCGAATTGGGCGAAGCGCTCCGCCCAGTGATCAACGTCGAATATTCAGACATCGTGGATTCGCCGGCCGCATGGTCTAGCCACCTCTACGGTCCATCCGACATGCCGGCGTCGCTCAGCGCCCCGATCGACGAGACTGGTCAGGCGCTGTGCATGGTTGCCCAGGTCAACCTGGCAGACCTTCCAGCGCTGCCGACCGCGCAAGGAAATGCGTCAACGCTTCAGTCGCTTCCGCGCACTGGTCTGCTCCAGTTCTGGTTGGCTCTGGAATCGCCCGGCAGCGCTGGTTGGACAGGCGGACCGACGTTCGCTGAGACGGCGGACAACCCACGTCAACGCATCACTTATGTCGCCGCTGCGGATATGGCAGCAGCGCCGGCGAAGCGCATCGAGAGCACCGGCCGGTGCTCATCTGGGCCTCCTGCCAAGGGACCTGTCGTTGCATTGGCGATGGAGTTCAGCCTGGCATGGAACGCCCCAGAAACGACTGACAACCGGTTTGATTCGGCGTTGCCGCAATTGGCAGGTGCGTTGCGGTCAAAGCCTGATGAGTTCTATCGGGCGACCGGTTCGATCAACGCGTTGCTTGGGTCGACGCCGTCCGCGCAGTTCGGCGGGTTCAACCGCCTGGTGAACCAGGACCCCCGTTCCATCGGCGTCAGTTTCGGAGAAGAGGTCGATCGCATCGCGCCGTTGACCGACCTATATGAGGTGCTGTTCGAGGTGCATGCAAGCGTTGGTGAGAACGATCGTTGGAACGTCGGGTTCGGCAACGAGGGAAGCGGCGGCTGGTGGGCAGACCCGAAGGACGTTGCCCGGCTCGAAGATCCAACCGGTGCAAACGGTGGCAGGTCCGCAATTCTTCCGTCTGCGTTCTGGTGGGACGGCCAGGTTGCCCCCGTGGTAGTCGAGGGCGACGGAAACTAAACTTCGGTTCGGTTCGGTCCAGCGCTGACGACTCTGCGCTGCTAACTGGCTTACGCTGCCAGCAGGCTTGGCACTTGGCCAAGCCTGTCGAGCTGGCGAAACCGTGACAGCGCAGGATGGTCTTCGGTGATCTCGGCACGTTCAAGGGCCCACGTAAAGGTGTACGGGATATGGACCGCATGACCACCGATCTCGAGCACTGGGAGAATGTCTGACTTCACCGAGTTGCCAACCATCACGAATCGATCGAGGTCGAAACCGTGTCGAGTGCCAAGCTCTCGGTAGGTGTCCGGGTCTTTTTCGGTGACGATTTCCACGTGGTCAAAATGTTCCCGCAGACCAGATTCGCGGACCTTCGTCATTTGGTGATGCGTGTCGCCTTTGGAGATGAGTACCAATCGGTATCGGCCGCCAAGCGCATCCAGCACAGGAATGGCGTCGTCGAACACCACCGTCTCGCGAGTGAGGAGCCAACGACCAAAGCCCACAATTTCGTGAACCACCTCTGACATCCTTGTCGCTGTCAGCTGGTCTTTCGTCAGCGCGCTTGCTACCTCGACCATCGAAAACGTGAACGACTTCACGCCGTAGCCGAACACCTGAACGTTCTCCCTTTCTCGGGCCGCTAGGGCGTCGAGCGGGTCTACGTCTGACACGTAGGGCTTCACCAACGCGGAGAACTCTTGCTCGATGTGGTGGAAGCCGTCCTCGTTGTGCCACAGCGTGTCGTCGGCGTCGAACGCTATGGTCTCGATGCCTCGGATCAGCGTGGAGCTCAGGGAAGTTGGAGAAAAGGTCTTCATCGGTGTGGTTGCTCGGGTGAGCCCGGGTGACCGGGCGGGCGAGTAGTTGTTTGTCGGCAGCATTGGTGTGAACCTAAAACTGAACCTAAAACAACCCGCCAATTTGGCTGGTGTCCGAAGCTATTCGGGGTGAGATGTTTCGGGGGGTGGAGTCAGATCTTTACCCTTCTTGGGCGCTACTGGTTTCTTGGCCCGGCTGGGTGCAACACGAGACGGCTCGTTCGGCATCTTTGGGTATACCGGTGGCCACGGGGCATCGGGCAACCCAGCGGCGGTGTCGGCTGCGACCAATTCATTCAGCGAAGCAGGGTCCTGAGGATTGTTGTTCATCGCGGCCCAGGGGTTGCCAAGCGTCCGCACCCGTTCTGGCACCACTTGCAGCGTCAATACCTCCGGGTCGATTGCGTGGAGTTCTTCCCACGCGAACGGAGTAGAGACCTGCCCGCCGACCCGGGGTCGGACGGCCCATGCGCCGAACACGGTCTTGTGCGGCGCATTCTGATTGAAATCGACAAAGACCCGCTGGCCCCGCTCTTCTTTCCACCAGGCGGCGGTGATTAGGTCCGGTCGTCGACTTTCCAGTGCCCGAGCGATTGCAACGGCCATCGAGCGAACCGCAAAGCTGTTCTGAATGGGTAGTAAGCGTACATAGATGTGAATGCCTCGGTTTCCCGTGGTCTTTGGAAATGACTGAATGCCGTGCTCGTCCAAGAGCGTTCTTACTTCGGCGGCCGCCTCTTGCACCATAGCGAAGGTAACTCCGGGTTGAGGGTCAAGATCGAGTCGAAGCTCGTCGGTGCGATGTGGGGTAGCGGCGAGATACGGCCATGGATGAAACCCCAAGCACCCAAGGTTGACGGCCCACAGCAGGTGAGCGAGGTCAGCGATGATCATCGCGTTGGATTCAGTGCCGTTAGGGGTGGACACAATGGTGGTCTGCAACCACTCGGGAGCACCCGATGGCACCCGCTTCTGGAAAAAGGACTTCGCGCCTGCTCCATCGGGATAGCGCTCCATCATGGTCGGCCTGCCACCGAGGGCAGCCATCGCGGGAACTTCGACCGACTGGTAGTAGCGGACAAGGTCCAACTTGGTTGCGCCGATAGCCGGAAAGAAGATCTTGTCCGGACTCGTGATGCGAACAGTCGCGTGAGCGGTGACCACCTCGACGGCGTCACCGTTGTCGACGTGTTCGGCGCGATCTGTTTCGGTCATCTGGCGCCCGCCTCGCTGCTCGCCGAGGAGATCGACCGGGCTGTGCTGGCCAGGTCTTGGGGACCGGACATCGGGTAACCGTGCGCAGCGCGCACCGAGGCCGACCAACTGTTGAGAGTGGCCAGAACAGGTTCGAGGTCGTGGCCCATCGCCCCTACTGCGGCGTTCATCTGTGCGTCGGTCCGCATTTCGATGAGCTCGCGTGTCGACCGCCCGGCTTCGGTGAGCGCCCCGTCTGCGATCAGACCGCGCTCGGTGAGTCGATCGATGCCGGCATCGAGTTGCTCGTCGGTCCAAGCTCGTGTGCGTACATACGATTTGAACGGAAGTCCCCAGTAGGATTCGGTGAGGAGGCCAATCTCGATGGCATCAAGGCCGTGGGAGATCCACGCGGCAGTGTGGCTGTCGCCCCGTGCTTCGCGCAGCGCATCGCCGAGGAACCACGCATGAGTCAGCGGGTCGCCTGTGGGTTGGGTCCCGGCCATCACGCCAGCAAACAACGGCCGCCCCTCAACGGCACACGCATCGACACCGCGCGAAAGTGCTGTGGTGACCCGTGCGAGGTTGGCAGCTTCCGAAGACTGGTCACCGCTCAGCACTCGGTGCAGAAAGGTCCCGGTGGCCTCTTGGCGGGTGGTGCGGATGGTGCTCGCGTCCGTAATCGTCCAACCGTGGGCGACGGAAGGAACCACCACAGCGGGATTGAATACTGCGAACGCACTGGCGACAAGGTTCCCATGGACCTGACCGAGCAGAGAACCGCGGCTGGTGAAATACGCAGGGCCATCTGGCATTGCCACTCCGTTGACCGATCGAGCGCTGGCAGCAAACCCCATCGCCGCGTAGGCCGTGTGGCATTCAGGTGCGAAGTACACGCAACCCACAAACGGTTCTAACGCTCCGCTGAGCCGCCGGGACGAAGCGATCGATTGAGCAGCAGTTGACTCGGCGGCAGTTGATGCAGGGACAGGAGACGGGGAGTTTGGCACCCGACCAGTCTGCCCTTTCAGCTCGAACTTTCCGTGTCCAGCTAGGCGTTACATCGATGGGGCAGGGGGAAGGCCGGGGCCTGCGTCACGGCCGAAGAGCCACGCAAGTTGGCGGGGTGTCGTGAGCTGCGAGATCTCGACCGGGAGCACGTTGCCCTCGGCGATCCACGCGTCGAGGCGTCGTGGCAGGTCAGACTGTATGTACACATCGGGCCAGTCGTCGACTCCATAGCCGGGAAGGCCGAGGTCGACCGTGTGCACCTCGATCTCGCGCCAACGCCGCCATGGGCCGCTGGACATGACGAACCGACCTGCACCGGCAAGCCCAAATCCAGCCCAGCCGACAGCGGACATGTTGTTCCATGTCTGTTCGAGCAGACAGCCAGCAGTCTTCACATCTTCCACCAGCGTGGCAGCGGGTCGAGTTGCTCCGGCCTGAATGTCTGTTTCGCGAAACCGAGGGCTGGGGTACATCCACCGCTCTAACCCGAGTTCTGCAGCTTCGAGCATTCCCCGGTTGGCGTCGGCGTTGCGGGCGAGATGGGTGAGCACATGGCCGACTGTCCACCCGGGCAGTAGCGACGGTGCAGCCGGGTCGAGGGTTCCTTCGGTCAGATGAGCAGCAAGGAACGTGTTCAGCCGCTGGTGCGAGGCGATGCATCCGGCAACGTCAACATCGGTCGGGGTGGTTGCGGGTTGGGTCATCCGATGATCCTGCCCTTCGTGCGCCGGTCAGGCCAACGAATTGTCCGTTCGCTTCGCAGCTCGTCGGTTTGATCTGGAAGTTGCTATTCCTGCAAACGGCGCAACCAGCAGGCCAACGAAGGTTGAGGGATGTGGCTCGCCGATTCCGTGGTCAATGCCGTACCGAAGCGGTTGGCGATGCTGTGGGATGCGGTAGGTGCCGAAGACCTGGTCCCAGATCGGCAGGAACGCTGCGTAGTTGGTGTGGATTGCTGCGGGCTCGTTGGCGTGGTGCCAATGGTGAAAGTCGGGCGTGGCCACAACCCGGTGCAACAGCCGCAGGCGCCAGCGCACGTTCGCGTGAAGGAACAGTCCCACGATCAGTTGTGCCGCGGCGATGGCACCAGTGGCCTTGGCCGGGAACCCGGCAGCGACCAGGAAGACCACAGGTGGTCCGAGAAGAATGCCGTCGAGGGGGTGCATCCGAACGCCGCTCAGCCAGTCAAGGTGTTCTCCGGTGTGGTGAATTGAATGGAACCGCCACAGCTTGGCGTTCTCGTGCGCCAGCCGGTGTGACCAGTATCCGACGAGGTCGAACAACAGCGTGCCGACAATGAGTAGCAACGGGGCGGGTAAAACGTGAACTACTGGGCGAAGGGCAAGACCAGGCAGCCATGCCATGCTCGCCAGCCCGGCGAAGAGCGCAACAATCAGCCCGACGGCTGAGATGAGAGGCGTCGCAAGGGCGAACGCGAGGTCGGTGCCAAGACCGGTGCGCCGAACGCGCTGGTTACGGTGCCGGGGAAACAGCTTCTCGAACGGCACCACGACGACGAACAACAGAACTACTAGCAGCGGGGCTGAGGCGTTCGTGATCACCGAGACGGCCATGATGCACCCAGCTAGAGCGAGGTGGACGGCCCGGTGTCGTGTCGGCGCGGCTGTTGAAGCGGCGCCGCTGACGTGAGGAGCGCGTTGAGCGAACGTTCCCATCGACCAAGCATGCGCCATCAACGGGTGCGGCGCTACCGGTGAGACCCTGACCGTACCCTGACCCTCGAGCCTGATCAGCTGGCGAGAGTGCCTGCAGCGCGGTCGGCAGCGACCGCGTCGAGTTCGAGGTATTCGTCGCCGGTGTTGGCCCAGTCCTCGAACTCGATGACACCGATCTCGGTCCACTTCTGACGCAGCCAGCCGTCGCCAGCGTCGAGCAGGCCAAGCTTTTTGCAGTTCGGAACGATCTTCGAGAACAGCAGCCGCTGAAAGTCCTTGTACTCGTTGGGCAGGTCTAGCTGGATCTTCACCATCTTGCGGGTGTCGACGCCCATCCGTTCCCACACCTCTTGCATCAAGAACCGGTCACGCATGCGGATGCCGGCTTCGAACGCGAACTCCTGGCGTTCGCGGATCTCTTTCGCGTCCATGCCGTCGTACGCCTCTTTCAGGCTGAGCACACCGAACGCAACGTGGCGTGCCTCGTCGGCCATCACATAGCGCAACAGGTTCTTCAGTAGAGGTTCGTTGGTGAGCATGTGCAGGAATCCGAAGGCAGCGAGGGCCAGACCTTCCACCATGACCTGCATGCCGAGGTACGTCATGTCCCAACGACTGTCCCGGATGATGTCATTGAGGAGCGCTTCGAGGTGCGCATTGATGGGGTAGAAGCCGTTCAATTTGGTGTCGAGATATTTGGCGAACACCTCGACGTGCCGGGCCTCGTCGACTACCTGCGTTGCGGCGTAGAGCTTGGCGTCGTACCAAGGCACCGTTTCGGTGATGCGGGCGGTGCAGATGAGCGCGCCCTGTTCACCGTGCATGAACTGCGACAGGCGCCAGGTCTGTCCTTCAATCCCGAGTTGCAGCCACTCCTTGTCGCCCCAGCCCTTCAGCAGACCCGCATCTTCGGCTTGCTGGCGGATCCACGCGTCGCCAGGTGCGGCAACGGACAGTTCGGTGACAACCTTTTCGATGTCCACGTCGATCGACCAATCCAGGTCTTTCTCGGCGTCCCACTGGGATCCCTTGGCCTTCTCGTACAGCTTGTTGAGCTGCGGCCGCTTGCCCTTCTTGTAGTCCCAGGTGAAACAGGAATCGAAGTTCGACTCGACCATGGACAATTCGGCCTCGGTGTCCCGGTTGCACATCGCCATGATGGCCTCGACGTCGTTCACGTCGCCCTTCATGCGTTCACGATCGGTGAGGTACGTCTGCGCGTCGAGGCTCATGGTCGGACTCCGGGGTTCTGGTGTTGGCGGGATGCCGGGGTGGTCAGGGCGGTCAGGGTGGGGAGTGAATCGAAAGCGAAAACCGAGCGAAGACTCGGTTTCGTCCATCGTGCGTGCCGAACGTCACGCTGTCAACCTCAACTTGGCCTGATTTGGGTCAGATTGTGTGACTTCAGATGGTCGGGGGGACCACCGATGTTCGCCGTGGCTAACGTGAGGGTCTGATGGCTACTCCACCTCTTGGCGCTAGCAGTTTCGCTGGCACGATCCTGCCGGACGCCTCCCCGCACACTCCAGTTGCGGTGACGCAGCTTCGTCGCCGTCCCCGCCAGGCCCGTGCTGTCGAGCGGTTCGAACGGATTCTCGATACAGCCGAGCAGGTATTCGCTGAAGTTGGGTACGACGCCGCAACGACCAATCTGATTGCACAGCAGGCAGGGACCTCGGTGGGCTCGCTGTATGAATTTTTTCCGAACAAGGGCGCGTTGGCTACGGCGCTGGCCGAGCGCTACACCGACCGCATCGGCTCGCTGTACGCCACGCTCATTGTCGACGAGCCAAACCTCAGCGGGCCTGACCTGGTGTCGCGCGTCGTGTCAGCGATCGACCACTTCTACCGGGAACATCCCGGCGCGGTGCCTTTGCTCAACGGGCGCCATACGTCCGACGAGTTGGCCGAGGCCAGCGCAGCGCTGCAACGAGCGTTGGTGAAACGTGTCGAGGCTGTGATCAGCAGCAGGCGCGGCGATGTGCCCGGACCGCGACGTCAACTTGTTGCGCAGGTCATTGCCGAAATGACCAGGTCGTTGTTGGTCCTCGCTGACGAGGTCGCCTTCCACCAACGCCATGCGGTAGTGCGAGAAATCGAGCGGGCCATCGTCGGCTATCTCGAGGTGACCATCCCCGACTTTCCGCTGCAGCAGGGTGATGGCACCGGTGATGACTCATGCTCCCCCGAACCGGTTCGATCAGATCCGCGACCCGCGCGATGAAGCCCAACACACACTCCGAAGACATTGAGCAGAGGAACTTCCGTGGAAGCACTTGAACCAACCGGCGTCGCCGCCCCGGCGGCCAGTTACGCGTTGGGAACGCTCATCCGAAACCCGCAGGTTCTGGTCCACACAGCCGGCATCGTCGGCACGCGGCCAGATGGCACGGTGGCCGACGATCTGGCCGAACAGGCCAAGCAGATCTGGGCCAGCATCGCCGCGGTCCTAGCCGAGGGAGGGCTGGCCCTCACCGACATTGTCAGTTACACGGCCTACGTGGTCGACGGTCAAGACCTTCCGGTGGTGATGGCAGCGCGCGACGCCGCCCTTGCTGGCCATCGAAGCGCATCAACGTTGATTGTGGTGCCGCGCCTTGCCCGCCCCGAATGGCGGATGGAAATCTCTGCGATCGCGGCTCGTTGAAAGCGGCTCGTTGACATGCCCGTGCATCGCAGTGAAATCCGGGTTCGATTCGGCGAGTTGGATCCGTACAACCATGTCAACCATGCCGTCTACGTGGCATATCTCGAAGCGGGCCGAACCGAAGCAATGCAAGACCTTGGGATCGCGATTCACGAATTGTCTGCGCGCGGATGGAACATCGTGGTGACCGACCTCGTCGTAAAGTTCCGGGCACCTGCTTTGGCTGGAGACACGCTCGTGATAGAGACCAGCATTTCGCAGCTTGGTGCCATCACCGGCAGGTGGGTGCAGCGCATCATGCGTGGCGACCAGGTGCTGGTTGAAGGCGAGGTTCGCGTGGGCTCTGTCGACCCGGGTGGCCGCCCGAAGCGAATGACCTCTGACGTGATGGATTTGTTCCGGCCGCTCTTCGTCGAGCAGCTCGCTGTTGAGTCCGCTCAGTAATGCCTGACTAGTTCGAGCAGCCAGGATCGCGCATCAGCTCGGTGATGCCACCCGGCAGCACTGAAACGAGCGGACGGCCGGGGCACGAAAATCGGAACACGCCCGGAAGAGCTTCGAACGGACTCGCGATGTGCCGCGTGACCGCTGGAGTTCCATTGGCCGGACGCAGGACGGACCGCCCAGTCGAATTCCCAATGTCGGCCGAACGCCCAACAGCAGTCAGGTCAACGAAAGGCGTCCCGCCGAAACCAAGGAACCCCTTTTCCCTGGCCTGAGTGATGTTGGAGTTCTGCGTGTTCATGCTGCAACCACTGAACCCGCTGGTGATGATTCCGTCAACAGTGAAGTCACGTTCAGCGCGCAGAATGGTCAGCGTTGATGACCTGACAGGTTGCGGACCTTTGGGCTAGAGCATCGCCTGTAAAGAGGCGATGGTGTCCGCCGCATGTGGGTTTTTGTCTGGGCGGTAACCCTTCACGCGGGCGAAGCGCAACGCAACGCCACCCGGATAGCGGGTGGAACGCTGCACGCCATCGATTGCGATCTCGACGACCAACTCGGGCCGGACGAACACCGTGATGCCACTGCGTCGCTCTTCACGCTGCAGCAGCTCAGCGGTCTGCCAGGCGAGCAGTTCGTCGGTGAGACCTTTGAACGTCTTGCCGACCATCACGAACCCGCCCGCGTGCTGCAGGTCTCGTGCGCCGAGATGCAGGTTGGACAGTTTCCCGGTTCGCCGTCCGTGCCCCCATTCGGCACCGAGCACGACAAGATCGAACGTGTGGACCGGCTTCACCTTTCGCCATGCCGTGCCGCGTCTGCCCGCTGCGTATGCGCTGGTCGCGTCCTTCACCATCACGCCCTCGTGCCCTCGTGACAGTGCGTCGTTCTGCACGGCAAGTGCGTCGTCAGTGGAGGACGTGATCACCCCCGGTACGCGGAGGTGCGGTGCAATCTGCTCGAGCAACGCAAGCCGTTCGGTAAGCGGCTGGTCAACCAGGTCCACGCCGTTGAGGTGCAGCAGGTCGAACAGGAACGGTTGTAGCGCAACCGAGTGGCGGGGTTGCAGCCCGTCGCTTCCTACCCGAGCCATGGTGTCTTGAAACACCGCCGGGTTGCCGTCGAGGTCGAGCCCCAGCACTTCGCCATCGGCAACGAGTGAATCCACTTCGATACGCGACAGGACAGCGGCGACTTCTGGCAGTCGGTCGGTGATGTCGTTGAGGTTCCGAGTGAACAGCCGCACCTGACGCTGCGCTGATTCGCTCGGGCCTCCGATGTTGTCAGTCCAGACATTTTGTACGTGTACTTGGATTCTCGCTCCATCCAGCTTCCATTCAACCGATGCTGTGCTGAATGCACCGAGTGCCTCTTCAACCGATGCTGCTGTTGCTGCCAACATCGGCTGCATAGCGCGGCCAACGACGATTCGCACCGTGTCCAGCGAGGCCGCCCCCTCTGTTGCGATCAGCGTTGCGAGGGCTCCGAGGTCGCCGTGCATGGTCATCGCCCGGCGCAAGGTTGCGGCAGGCACGTCAAGTGCCTTGCCGACTGCTTCGATCATCAGGCCATCGAGCGCCCCCTGGCGCAACCCGCCGGTCAGCAGCCGATAGACGAACTCCTGCTCCGCTTCGGTGCAGCGGCTCAGATACTGCGTGAGTAACTCGTTGCGGCCCGCAACGGAACCCTGCCCGCTGGTCGATGCCAGCACGGTGAACAACGCGTCCATCTGCATCACGGTTGGGAGGTCTGTGAGCGGTGCTGTGGAGTGTTCAACGGGTGAATGTTGGGTGACAGCGGCTTTAGCGAGCGACGCCCATCCAACTCCAAACCGCCCCTGCCGGGGAGCGCCGGTCATGGCGGCAACAACGACCGGCAGTTCGTCGATGTTGCATTGCTGAAGGAGTTCTGTAAGTGTGCGTACCTTCGCAAGTTTCGACCCGGTCGACGCAAGTTGGGCGTGTGCGTCGCTCAACGCGTTGAGCAGGATGGACATGGCGAGATCAGGTGTTCATGCCGCCGTCGACGATGACGCTTTGGCCTGTCATGTAGCTGGAGGCGTCGGAGACGAGGAACGAAATTGCACCGTCGAGCTCGTGTCGTTGGCCGATACGCCCCAACGGTGCGGCATTGCCGAAGAGCGCCGAAACGTCGGGGTTCTCGTGGACGGGCGCCGTCATCTCTGACGGGAACATGCCTGGGCACAGCGCGTTGATGCGAATCCCATACCGCCCCCATTGCAACGCGAGTTCGCGGGTGAGTCCCACCAAACCGGTTTTGGCCGCTACGTAACCCGCCTGGGGGAGCAGCTTGTCGCTGAGATGGCCGGCAGCGCTCGCGATCATCACGATGTTGCCAGCCTGCTGCGTTGTTCGCCAATGCGATGCGGCTGCCTGTGCGAGTTCGAAGGGTGCAACCAGGTCAACGGTGACGACATTGGCGAAATCGGACACCTTCTCCTTAATCGCCGGGACCGTGTTGGAAATGCCGGCATTTGCCACCACTGCGTGCAGCGAACCAACCTGCTGAATGCTCTGGCGGACCAACTCGGCCGACGCTCCGGGTTGGGCCACATCGCAGGGGAAGGCAATCGCTCGGTCACCGAGTCGGTCGACAAGGGCTTTGAGACGGTCGGCTCGCCGTGCGCTCACAACAACAGTGGCACCCAGGGCGTGAATGACCTCGGCGAACCGTTCTCCGAGGCCGCTGCTTGCGCCCGTGATGAGGACTGTGCGGCCGGTGAGGGAGAACTGAGCGAGTGGATCGGTGGACATGTGCCCGACCCTATCTGTACCCGATTCCTGGCGCGCACCACGTGCGACCCTGAGCGACCGTGGTGACCCTTGACTGAGCGAACACGATGCAGCTGCATCGTGTTTGAGCGAGAGAACGCCGCGGGTCGGGTAGGTCGAGCTCTGGAGCGGGCTTAGACGAGGCCGGCGAGCCAGTCTTCGGTGATGCCGACCGGGTGCTGCTCACGAATGAACCACTCGGTCCCGAACGACATGGCAAACACCTCGTCTGGCATCTCCATGAAGAACGAAGTGTCGGAGATCTGGCTACGGTGTGCCTTCATCGACTCTCGCTTGTGCCCGACGTACGCCGTGACGTCGATAGCCGTGGTGAGCTCGGTTTCGGCAGTGCCGAATGGATTGCCGTCGTCGGTGTTGGGCGTGTCGTCGTCGCCGAAGGCCGGGACGTCTGCGCCGCCTTCCCGGGCGGCCGCCATCAGGCGACGCATGTGGTCTCGGTTCATGGTGGCCTGGTAGACGAAGGGTGTGCTGGCAAGTTCCGCGGCGCGATGGCCAACCTTGTGCACTGCGATGTGGTCGGGGTGGCCGTAGTTGCCGTGCCAGTCGTAGTGGGTGAACACGTCGACGTTTTCGTCTCGCAGGATCTGAGCGAGACGCCCGGCAGCCTCGTCGAGGGGTGCGTTCATCAGCGCTTGCGGGTTGCCGTTCTGGTCCCAACCAGTCATGCCAGAGTCCGAATAGCCCAGGAACCGAACGTCGTGGATGCCCAACCGTTCCGCGCTGACGCGTGTCTCGGCAGCACGACGCTGGGCGAGCGTCTCACCCTCGGCTAGGTCGGCAGGGGACTCGCCATGTTCACCGCCGGTTGCGACCACAAGGATGACCCGGTGGCCGTTGGCTGCGGCTCGGGCCATGGTTCCACCGGTGGTGATGGCCTCGTCGTCGGGGTGGGCATGAAAGCAGAGCAGCGTTGCCATTTGCCGACAACGCTACCGCCCTCTCCCGAGACACCGTGAACTAGTTCCGGCCGAGGAGGTCGGCCTTCCAGTCACGGAATCGTGTGTGCGTGTGTCCCGACGGTCCTGAGCCTGCGCCGGTTCCATCTGGCAGCAACGTGAACCGATGCTGGCGTGACAATTCGGAGCGATGGATCGCGAGGTAGACCGCGTCGGCATCTACTGCCGGCCCGGATCGCCATAACAGCCAGTCACCGATCCGTCGTTTGTATTCCGCTTCGGGCCGACCGTCGAGGCTGTCGCCCAACGTCGCCAGCTCGGGCGGAGCTTCGATCCACGCAGTGGCCATGATGTTGCGATCACGAGTCGGTGTGTCCGGCAGATCGGCGGTATGGACCGGCGTGTGATCGGGCGGTCGCTGGTCGTATCGCAGGGCGGTCATGACCAAGTGTGGTGGAAGCAGCTCCGCTAGATCGAAGCCTGGAGAATCTCCAACGACCTCCGTGGGTCCGATTCAGAGAACGCTCTGCCTCCTTTCAGATGAAGCCACCCTCAATCATTCCGGTCGGCGGAGCTGTCAGTCGATTCTGAGAACCAAATTGGTACCAGAGTGAAGCTACGCTGTGATCATGTCGATTCAGATAGCACTTCGCCTCCCAGAGTCGGTTGTCGAATACATCGACGCCCAAGTGCTGGCCGGTAGGGCGAAGAGCCGTGCCGATGTGGTTGCTCGTTTCGTCGAGCGTGACCGTCGCCGCGAACGTGCCGCGCACGACCTGGAGGTTCTGCTCGCGGATCGCGCAGCACACGGCGCCGACGACTTGGACCTCGTCGCTTCTGCAGTCGCATCAAGTCCGCTCGACCTGGACTGATGCGACCCATTCATATCGCCCAGCTCGACAAACCACGACCTGTTCTCGTTTTGACGCGTGAACTGGCGCGTCCGGTGCTTCGCTCAATCACCGTTGCGCCCATCACATCTCGAGTCCGAGGCCTTGCCGTGGAAGTTCCGGTCGGCCAGCGGAACGGTCTTCAGGAACATTCCGCCGTGTCCTGTGACAATGTGCAGACCATTCCGGTGAGTTCTCTTGGTCGGCTGGTCGGCTACCTATACGACGACGAAGAGCCGCTCCTCACGGACGCGATACTGGCTGCGTTCGATCTGGCCTGATCAACCTGATCAACCTGATCAACCTGATCAAACAACGAGGCTGTGCCCTCTACATGGCCTTTGACATGACCCTCGACCTTGCCCGCGATGTTGCCCTCGATCGCCAGGCGGGGGAGGAGTCGGTCCAGCCATGCTGGCATCCACCAGTTGCGTTCGCCGAGCAGTTCCATTGTCGCCGGGACCAGCAACATCCGCACGATGGTGGCATCAACCAGCACGGCCGAGGCCAAGCCGAAACCGATCAGTTTGAGCGAGCGGTCGTCGTTGAAGATGAATGCTCCGAACACCATCACCATGATGGATGCTGCAGCGGTGATCACCCGAGCGGTGGATGAAAGTCCTTCCACCACGGCGTGGCTGTTGTCGCCCGTCTTCGCGAATCGTTCGTGTACAGACGACAGCAGGAACACCTCGTAGTCCATCGACAACCCGAACACGATGGCGAACAGAATGAGCGGCGCCCATGGCTCGATGGGTGCGCCGGCCTCCAGCCCGAACACGCTTCCGAACCAGCCCCATTGGAAAACGATGACCATCAGCCCGTAAGCGGCACCGATGGACATGAGGTTCAGCACCACTGCCTTCAGCGGCACCAGAACTGACCTGAACACGGCCATCAGCAGCAAGAAGCTGGCAGCCAGTACTACACCGATGAACACGGGTAGGCGGTCACTGATCAGCCCGGCGAAGTCGATGTCCGAAGCAGTTGCACCACCCACGTGGGCGTCGAGTGGGGTCGACCGAAGGTATGCGCGAATACGGTCAACCAGGTCGGCGGTGGCCTCGTCCTGCGGGCTTGTCTTCGGGAACACGGTGAGCATGGATACGGTGCCGTCCTCCGACACGGTCGGAGGCTGAACCAACGCGACACCGTCCATGTCCGCCAAGTGCGCGCTGATCGACTCGATTTCGCGGTCTGTGCCAGGGGCCGCTGACGGGATGGCAATCACCAATGGCCCGTTGACGCCGGGGCCGAATCCTGCAGCCAGGCGGTCGTACGCCTTGCGGGTGGTGGTCCCGGTACTGGTCGAACCCAGGTCTGTCGAGGCCAGCCGCATGACCGCAATCGGTGCTCCCAGCACCAGCAGTACCCCTGCGCCGGTGGCCGCGGCCAACGTGGCGTGGCGTTGCACGAACCGAGCCCACCGGTGCCAGAACGTCTCGCGCTGGCTGTGAGCCACCCGCAACGCACGCTGGCTGACGCGGCGCCCCATGATGCTGAGCAAAGCAGGCACAAGTGTGAGCGCGCTGAACACAGCGATGAGCACCGACGTTGCCGAACCGATGGCAAGCCCGGTGAACGACGCGATGCCAACGAGGGTCATACCAAGCAGCGACACCACCACAATCGCTCCGGCAAACACCACTGCACGCCCCGCTGTCCCCATCGCTTCGCGGATTGCCCGTTCGGGGGTGCTGCCGTGCGCAAGGGCGTGGCGGTACCTGGTGATGATGAATACGGCGTAGTCGATGCCGACCCCCAACCCGATCATGACTGCAACCTCACGTGTGTAATCAGGAGTTGTCGCCACGGCCGCCCACAGCCCAACCGAAGCGATTGCTGCCGCCACACCCATCAGCGCGCTGATGATCGGTACACCCATTGCGACCACCGAACCGAACGAGATCATCAGGATCACGATCGCTGCGATGATGCCGACGATCTCCGCTGCGCCGTTCATGCCTCCCTCGGAGAATCCCCAGCTGGCATACGTGACTTCAACCCCGTCAGCGGCTGCCTTGTCTGCCAGAACGCGAAGCGACTCGACGGCCTTTGTTTGCTCTGCCTCGGTGCCGGTGAACACCAGTTGGCCGATTCCCGTTGTTCCATCGGGCGACACCTGTCCCGGGCCGCTCACGGCACCGACGTTGGGTACCTTCGCCGCTTCCGTTGTGTAAGTGCGGATTGCCTGGGCAGCATTCGCCGAGTCCAGTCCGACTCCGGGTGGAACATGGAAGGCGACCGTCACCGAGTCGCCCTCGCTGTCGGGGAACGCGGTTCCCAACAGCTGGTATGCGGCATCGGAGTCTGTTCCTGTCAGACGTCCTCCGTTCTCGAACGCACCAGCAAACGCGCTGGACAATGTCAACAGCAACGCGACTCCCGCAACCCATCCAATGAGAGTCTTCCAGCGATGGCGGAAGGCGAGTAAGGCCAGTGATTCGATCATGGGTCCATCGTCTTGGTGCGTTCGATGACTCGGTAGCCGGGGAGCCCCTGCAGGTCGTTGGGGGATAACCCCCGGGAGGTGCACGGGGTTACCCGGCTCATTGTGCCCTTCGTCGGCTGTGACAATGGGTCGGTATGGTCATGCCCGCATCGTCGTCCTCGCTGCCGTCAGACGGTTTCGGCCGCAGGCAACCCCGACCCTCCTCAGATCACAAGTGGAGCGGGTCCGTCTCCAGTTGCGTCTCCGCACTGTTCGCACCTCAGACCTGGCTGACCACATTGCACCTCGCCCTGTGCCTCCCGATGGGCATCGGATTCTTCACCGTGATGGTCGTAGGACTGGCGCTCGTTGCGGGGCTGGCCATCACGTTCCCGCTGGCAGTGCCGGTGTTGTGGGCAACGCTCGCCGCAAGCAGGGGATTCGGACGGGTAGAGCGATCGCGGGCCCGGGCACTGCTCGGAATCCAAATCGAGGAGCCGCATCGCCTGCTGCCCGATTCGGTTCCGTGGTGGCGTCGGTTGCGTCACGCTGCAACCGAACGGTCCACTTGGCGTGAGGTGAGTTATCACCTGCTGTTGCTTCCCGTCGGTGCGGTGCTGTTCACCGGTGCCGTGATTGTGTGGACGTTGCCGGTGCTGCTGATGTCGTTGCCGCTCCTCACCCGAGTCCTCCCGGGCGGGCGGGCGATGTTGTTCGGATATCGCTTGCCGGTGTACCCGTTGGCGGCGATTGGGGTAATCGTCCTGCTGTCGGCTCCGCTTGTGATCCGGTGGCTGGGCAAGGTCGATGCGTTCATGGTCGGCCGTCTCTTGCACACACCCAAGGAAGACGCACTCACGGAACGGGTCCAGGTGCTGGAGACCAGCCGCAGCGCCCTCGTCGGCGCAGTCGACGCGGAACGCCGTCGGATCGAACGCGATCTGCACGATGGAGCACAACAACGGCTGGTTACCTTGGCCATGGACCTGGGTCGATTGCGTGAGAAACTGTCCGACGACGGTGAGGTGACACCCGACGCTCAAGAACTACTGCTCAGCGCGCATACAGATGCCAAGCTGGCAATCAGCGAACTCCGCGAGGTGGCCCGGGGCGTGCATCCCGCGATCCTTGAAGACCGTGGTCTGGACGCTGCATTGTCTTCGCTCGCGGCGCGGTGCCCTGTGCCGGTCGACATCACGGTCGATCTCATCGAGCGCCCGCCGCGTCCCATCGAAACGGTGG
Source organism: Acidimicrobiia bacterium (assembly GCA_043720595.1). Classification (GTDB taxonomy): domain Bacteria; phylum Actinomycetota; class Acidimicrobiia; order Acidimicrobiales; family JANYDT01; genus JANNBN01. The sequence goes on along the minus strand of JAYSSK010000128.1, from coordinate 12,959 downwards.
CGTACTACCTGGTTGCCGAAGCGCTCACGAACGTAGCCAAGCATGGGCGTGCCACGCGGGTGACGGTGCGGCTGGCGCAATCGGACAGCCGATTGGTCGTCGAGGTCACCGATGACGGGCAGGGTGGGGCGATCGTCGGAGAGGGGGGCGGGCTCGGAGGAGGGCTGGCTGGACTCCGTGACAGGGTGGCTGCTGTCGACGGGTGGCTGCAGGTACTTTCCCCGGTCGGTGGGCCGACCACCGTCCTGGCGGAGCTTCCATGCGAGTAGTCATTGCCGAAGACTCGGTGTTGCTGCGGGCCGGTTTGGTGCGGCTGCTTTCTGATGCCCAGATGGAAGTCGTTGCGGCAGTCGGCGATGCCGAATTGCTGCTCGACGCCGTGCGCCGTCACCAGCCAGACGTGTGCATCATCGATGTGCGTATGCCACCCACTCACACCGACGAAGGCATCCGCGGCGCGCTGGCGATTCGTTCAGCGTGGCCGAGTGTTGGCGTGCTGGTTTTGTCGCAATATGTCGAAGAACGATACGCGGGCGACCTGCTGGCCGCAGGGTCATCAGGGGTCGGTTACCTGTTGAAAGACCGCGTGGCAGACATCGGCGAATTCGTCGACGCTGTCCGCCGCGTCGGAGCCGGTGGTACTGCCCTCGATGCCGAAGTGGTGTCGCAGATCTTCGCCCGCACGCGCAAACGTGACCCGCTCGCATTGTTGACGCAGCGGGAACGAGACGTGCTTGGGCTGATGGGCGAAGGGCGCTCGAACACAGCGATTGCTGCCGGGCTGACCATCGGCGAAGGGTCGGTCGAGAAGTACGTGGCCAACATCTTCATGAAGCTTGGTCTCGAGCCTGACGCTGCGGACAATCGTCGGGTGCTTGCCGTGATTGCGTTCCTTCGATCGTGAGCGTGCATATGACTAACGCAAACGAAATGCGTGGTGGGCGGCCGTCGCCCGCTGCACGCTGGTGGGTGGGCATCGGTGCGGTGTGGTTTCTATTGGCAGCGGGGTACACCCTGTCCGCCGGGGTCGACCTGCTTGGACGCCAGGAAGAGACCATCGTCCGAAGGTTCACCACCGCTCAGTTCGACGGTACTTCCGCTGGTCAGCCGGACGGTGAACCAGCAGGCCAGTCTGCCGACACGCTGGACACGCTGGATGTTCGTACAGACGGCGACATCATCGTGATTGGTGCAGACACCGATGTGGTCACAGTGGAACGAAGAACCACCCACGGCGTGAAGCCGTTCACGGCCGACGAACGAGTTGCCGGTTCAACGCTCAGCCTGTCGGGCGACTGTCCCGCGATGTCGTCTTTCTGTACGGTGCAGTTCACGGTGACTGTGCCACGGGCGATGACCGTCAGCGCCCGATCACACGGAAACTCGATTCGGGTAGTTGGCATCAGCGGCTCCGTCACGGCGGACAGCGGGGGAGGACACCTGCAGGTGGACGATGCGAAGGGTGCTGTGACGGCCATCTCCGGCGGCGGCGAGGTTCGCCTGAGGCGGTTGAGTGGTGACACCGAACTTGACATCGCCTCGGGCGGAGGTCGCATCGAGGCAACCTTCGACGCGGCACCGTCGGACGTCCGTATCCGGTCAGGCGGAGGCGACATTCGGGTGGAGATCCCGCGCACCGACGCGGCGTATCGGCTGGAGGCAACTTCAAACGGCGGGTCTTCGCGCATCACCGTTCGCACCGATGTGGATTCGGCCAGAGTCATCGACGTGAACTCTGACGGTGGAACATTGCAAGTGCTCGCTCGGTGATACGAACGTTAAGGTGAGTGTCCGCGATTTGACGCACAAGCGCGTTTTGGGTGCTAGCCGATTTGTTCGGCGAGTCCGATGAGAATGCCCTCGGGGCCTCGGACGTAGCAGAGCCGATACACGTCTTCGTACTGGACCACTTCGTCGACGACCTGTGCGCCGTGCTTGCGGAGCCGGGCGAGCGTGTCGTCGAGATCGTCCACGGCGAACATGACGCGTAGGTAGCCGAGGGCGTTTACCGGGGCGTTCCGGTGATCGGCGACGGTAGGCGGTGTGAGAAAACGCGAGAGTTCGATCGCCCCATGGCCGTCCGGCGTTCGCATCATGGCGATCTCGACGCGCTGGTCGTGCAATCCAGTGACGCGCCCCGACCACTCTCCTTCGATTGTGGCGCGGCCTTCGAGTTCGAGGCCCAGCTCGGCGAAGAACGCGATAGCGGCATCGAGCGATTCCACCACGATGCCAACGTTGTCCATCCGTTGAAGCGCCACATAGCCACTTTTGCACACCTCAAGATCGCCCGTGCCTACAAAGTCCGAGAATCGCTTCGAGTGCTTCGTCGACGCTCCACATTTCTTCTGCCGTGAGACGACCGGCACGATGCCCAAGTCGCTGTACATCAATTGCGCCGAGTTGCTCGGCCAACACACGTGTTTCGTCTCCATCGACGACAATTTCAGGACGAAACGTCGCGGCACGGGCACTTCGGGACGTAGGAACCACAAGAACGACAGACCTGCGCAGAGCACGTTGCCCTAACAATGTCGCAAGCAGCTTGTGGTCTCAGGTGGTCTCAGGCCGCGCCAGTCCACTATTAGTCCCCGGTCGACGGTCGATCACTACAGTTCGGCGAGGTAGCCAAGCAGGGCTGCGTTCACTTCGTCGGGGTTTTCTTGTTGTGTCCAGTGTCCCGCTCCTTCGACCATGGTCATGCCACGGTAGCCGGGCACAAGCGCGTTACGGGTTTCGAAGTTCGGATCACGCGCAATCACCATGTCCTTGCTGCCGCCGATGAACCACGTTGGCATGGTCATTTCGGAGATGGGGAACGAGCCGACTCGTGCGTGGTTGCGGTCCAGGTTGCGGTACCAGCTCACGGGTCCGAAAAACCCGCTGAGGTGGAACCTGTCGAGGTATACCTGCACGTCGGCTTCAGTCAGCCAGGTCGGCTGAGGCGCGGGGTTCGACAGCCGAAATCCGGTCATGAAATCTGTCCCCGCCATGGGCAACGGGTCCGGAACTGACGTGGGGAAGCCAGCGCCGCTGCCTGACCACAACAGGCCGCGGATGATGGGTTCCACATGCTGGTCCATGTCGGCCTCCGCGATGCCGGCCGGTTGGAAATAAGTGATGTAGAAGAAGTTGTCGCCGTGCAGCATGTTGAATAATTGCGTCGGTGGCGCAGGCCAATTGACGAACGGCACCGACAGGTTCACCAGCGCACGCACCCGCTGCGGCTGCGTCCGTGCCAGGTCCCACACAATGAACGCACCCCAGTCGTGGCCCACGAACACCGCCGGCGCACCGACCCCCGCGATCTGATCCACCAAGCCCAGCAAATCGTTGCCGATCTGTTCGCTGTCATATGCAGCGGCATCTGTCGGGCGGCTGGATCTGCCATAGCCACGCTGGTCCGGGGCAATTGCGTGCCACCCTGCCTGGCCGAGCGCACGCAGCTGATGCCTCCAGCTCCACGCCAGTTCAGGGAAACCGTGTGACAGGACGATCAGTGGTCCGTCGTCAGGCCCACTCTCCAGCACGTCGAGTTCCACGCCGTTGGTCGTCATCCGCCGTTGACGAATTCCGTAAACGGGGAGTAGCGCTGCAATCGGGTCAGGCGTCTCGGTCATGGCGTCATCTTTGGTCAATGCCGTCCACGGCACCCAATCAGGTTGCGCAAGAAACGAGATCGTTCAAGTGCGCCGGACTCGACGCACCTAGAGGGAACGTAGGGGGCGCGGTGTCCACCGCGGCCAGCGAGGCTGGTAGTCGGGGACCCCAAAACGGAACGACGCGGCCTCCGAGGGGCCTCCGTCTTCGGCGTTGTCGTAAAAGGTGGCCCGGTAACAGTCTGGTGTTGCAGTTGCGATGAGCGGCCACAGCCGTTCGTAGCGTGACGGGAGTTTTGCCTGGGGGACGTCGTGACCACCGTTGAGGACCCGCGCAGCGACGCGCTGTCCGGACAAATTCAGTGGGATCATGACTACGTGCAGTACAACGTGGTACCCAGCGGCGACGGCGGTCGCGACGAGGCCGATCTTCGAGCTGTGCGAGAACACGGTCTCCGTGCAGAAGTCCATTCGTGCGTCAATCAGGGCCGTTCGGGCTGCTGAAGCGATCTCGGCAGCTTCGTATGCGCGCTCGGTTTCGTGGCCCGCAAAGCGGTCGTGCGCGATCCGGTCGGCATTGACGAAAGGCAGGCCAGGCCGGTCCGGCGCGATGACCCGTTCAAACAGGGTTGTATTGCCTGCACCGTTCGGACCAGCAATCAGATCCAGGCGGCTCACAGACGCCGACGCCGTCCGTTCGGTGCAATTTCAATAAGGCTCCCCTCAGCGTCGAGCGAGACTGTGGTCTGCCCGGCGGCCCGAGCATCTGGGCCGAAGCGTTGCTGCGCCACCCGCATTGCGATGCGGGCATCGACGACGGCGTGAGCGGCCGTGCGTTCTTCTGCGTTGAGTGTCTCGAATTGGGCTCCCCCTGTTGCAGCAGCGAGAATGCTCGACCTCGAGCTGTGCGATAAGTCCCCGTGAAGACGACTTGTCGCACAAGTCGCGGGAGACCTAGTGGTACGGCATATAGGTGCTGAGTTCCCAGTCCGTCACGTGATCCAAATACCTGCGGTACTCATCTCGTTTTACTGCCAAGAAGTTGGCTGTGAACTCTGGCCCCATCGTCTCGTTGAACTCCGTGTCCGCCTCGTACGCGTCGAGTGCGTCGCCAAGCGATGCAGGTACGTGGCGGGTGGTTGAGCCCGATTCACCCAGCGAGTCGCCGGTCTCAATTTGCGGGGTCGGCATGTTGGACGCGATACCAAGCCAGGCCGCGTTGAGCGTGGCGGCGATGGCGAGGTACGGGTTTGCTGCTCCGTCGGCGAGACGGTGCTCGATGCGGGTGGCTTCACCTCGGGCGTGGGGCACTCGCACCGTGACGCTGCGGTGGTCGAGCCCCCAGTTGGCCCAGTATCCGGACAGCTGGCCGGGCTTCAGTCGCTTATAAGCGTTGACCGTAGGTGCGCATACTGCTGACATGGACTCGTGGCGTGCGACGAGCCCGGCGATTGCGTGCATTGCTGTTTCTGACAAACCGTCGGGGGACTTGATGTTGGCGAAGACATTTCGCGCCTTGCCCTTGCTGGAGCGGGCGCTGAAGTTGACATGCATCCCGCTACCGGACTTGGTGGAGATCGGCTTGCCGATAAAGGTGAGGTGGTAGCCACGTTTGCGCGCAACTTCCTGGGCCATGGTGCGCAGCAGGAACGCGTCGTCGCCGGCGCGGAGCGCATCGGTGTATCGCAGCGTGAGTTCCCACTGGGGAGTGTCGTACTCGCTGTTAAGGCTCTCCAGCAGCAAGCCGCAACGCTCAGCTGTGTCCATCACCTCATCGATGACGCCGGTGGGGTCAAGCATCGCTCCGACCCCGTAGGTGAACCCGCCGGGAGCACTGATAGGGCTGAACCCGCCAGGGGCGGCAGGGTCGGGCGCCATGAGGTACGCCTCAAGCTCTATGCCTACATACGGTTCAAGACCGATGGACTGCCACCGCTCAACCGCGCGGCGAAGGATTGTCCGCGGAATCCATTCCACGAGCGCATCGTGATACCAGAGGTCTGAGGTGACGACGCCGACGCCGTCGTCCCAACCCGGCCGAACATCGGCCATGTCGAATCGAGACTCCATATCTGGCATTCCGGTCTCGAACTGGGCGCTCGGTGCACCGGGAGACATCGAGAAGTCGTAGTGCTGCGAGATGAGTGTCACGCAGTGTCCAGTGGCGTGTCGGGTGCCGGTTCCGAGCGATGCCGTTGGCAGGTATTTCGAGCGAGGAATACCTAACTGGTCGGCGAAGATCGGACGGATGCGTCGGTAAGAAGTCTGGTGAGAAGTCTGGTGAGAAGTCTGGTTGGAACTCATGCGCGTTTTCCTCAAGCCCAGGTGACGGTTACGGGGATCTGCTTGATCCCCGCGATGAAGTTAGACCGAAGGATAGGCATCTCGCCGGTGATGGCCACATCGGCAAGGCGGGGGAGTAGTTCGTCCAGCAGCACGCGGATCTCGAGGCGGGCCAGGTGGGCGCCAAGGCACAGGTGCGGCGACAGGCGCCCGAACGCGCAGTGATCGTTTGGCGTTCGGTGGATGTCGAAGTGATACGGCTCTGGGAACTGGCGCTCGTCGTAGTCAGCCCCCATGAACCACATCACCACTTTGTCGCCCGCTTTGATGGTGCGGCCGTGCATTTCTACGTCGCGGGTTGACGTGCGGCGGAAATGCATCGTGACGGTACCCCACCGGAGAATCTCCTCGACGGCCGAGTCCATGAGTTTCGGATTGTTGCCAATCGAGTCACGCAGTTCGGCCAATTGCTGTGGTCGCTCGATGAGGGCTTTCAATCCTGCGGCCATCGTGTAGCGAGTGGTGTCGTTGCCGGCCGCCACCAGGAGCGTAAAGAAGTTCTTGAACTCAAGGTCTGTGAGGGGCTCGCCAACAGGCGGTTGGCCCAGCAGGTCGCTGATGACGTCGTCGGTTGGTGCAGCACGACGTATGCGCGCTTGCTCTTCCGCGTACTTGAACAACTCGTAACCCGCAGGCGATCGAAATGGCATGAGGCGGAACTCTTCGGTGTCGACCAGCCCAACCGGGTGCGAGGTGTAGTCGGGGTCGGTGTTGCCCAACAGCATGTCGCCGCGTTCGACAAGCCATGGGCCGTCGGCCTGGTCGACGCCGAGCAGCTGACCGAGCATCCGCATCGGCAACTCTCGGGCAATCTCGCCGACGAAATCGAACGACGTTGTGCCGGACATCTGATCCACTACCTGCTTCGCGATCGCCCGCAACCCCAGTTCGTATGTCCACACCTCGCGACGGTTGAATGGCTTGCTGACAAGACGACGGAACCGGGTGTGCTCTGGAGCGTCGGTCTCCATCATCGTGGTCCGCGCTGCTGTCTCGTCCGGGGTCATGTCTTCGATGCGGATACCCTGAGCTGCGCTGAACGTCTCTGGGTCGCGGCTGACAGCGAGCACATCGGCGTAGCGAGTTGCTGACCAGAATCCGCGTCCGCCATCGGACTCGGGGGTCCAGTGAATGGGGTCGTTGTCGCGAAGGTGCCGGAACGTCGCGTGCGGCACGCCGCTGGTGAACGCGTCGGGGTTCGACAGGTCGGCGTCGATCGGGCCGAGCCCGGTGTCGAGGTCTGCGCTCGGGTGTGGGCCGCTCATGGCGTCATTCTCGTTTGGTACCAAACGAGATGCAAGCGCGTGTGAGCAGCGTCCGGGTCAGGTGTGCCGCGAAGCGGCTTGCACGAGCCACTCGAACGATGGGTCCGGGTGAGCAAGCACCAGTTCTGGGTGCCATTGCACGGCCAGCACCTTGTGGCCCGGAATCTCGGCGGCCTCGACGGTTCCGTCGGTCGCGTGGCCGGTGGCAACCACACCATCTCCAAGCCGCCCGAGCGCCTGATGATGCAGTGAATTCACGCGGCAGCGTGCGCCGAACGTTGCTTCAGCCAGCGAGCCTGGCACGAAGCACACCTCGTGGATGAGCGCGTCCGGCGGAACGTCCCACGCAGCGTGATGGTCGCCGCTGCCGGGTTCCAGGTGCTGCACCAGCGAACCACCGGTGGCCACGTTGAGTACTTGCATGCCACGACAGATGGCGAGGATGGGAATTGAACGGTGCATTGCTGCGTGCACCAACGCCATCTCCACGTCGTCACGTTGCTCGTCGATGCCGTAGACGGTTGGATGCGGTTCTTCGCCATAGCGGGCTGGCGAGACATCTGACCCGCCGGTGAGTACCAGTGCGTCGGCATAATCGAGCACGTCGACAGCGGCCATGGTGCACGGCATGAAAACCGGGGTGCCACCAGCAGCCTGAACGGCGTCGGCATACGAGCCGCAGTGCAGGTCGAACGGTACGTCAGCGAAGTTCGCTGGGAAGCCGCCCACTTCTGAGCCCTTCCAGCGTCGGCCACTCATCGCGATCAGGGGCCGTCTGGTTTGTTCGGTCACGAACGAAACGATAACCGCGCTGCAATGGATGGGACACGGAAACATTGGTACGGTACCAAACGATTGTTTCGGACCAATGGGCTCAGTTCCCGGGATGGCTCTCGAGATGGTTTGTATATTGAACGCGAAGCCCCACTCAGGAGAGACCATGAAACCTGCACGCTTGTTTGCCGTCACCGCCGTGGCGGCGATTCTCGTTTCCGCTTGCGGAGGAAGTTCGTCGGAATCGACCGACACCGCCTCCGTCGAAACCACCGCTGCTGCTGCAACCGACGCCACCGCCGTCGCTGCTGTCGCCAGCGACTGTGCGCTCGACGAGCCACTTCGCATTGCGTTCGCCGCGGACTTCAACCTGGGTGCGATCTCCGACAAACCTGCGTCTGCCGCTGCGAAGTTCATCATCGACGGTGTCAACGCCGCCGGTGGTGTCGGTGGCAAGCCTGTCGAGTACGAGGTCAAACAGATCAGTGCAGACCCAGCCGACTACCCGGCTGCTCAGCGTGCAGTGCAAGAACTCATCGACAACGGCGCGGACCTCATCCTTGGCCCTCCGTTCTCTGACTACGGCAACCCAATTCTCGAGATCACCAAGGGCGACGTTCCGGTGCTCTTCGTCGGTTCGACAGAGACAGTTCTGCCAGACCCAGCACGTGGGGCATTCCTCGTGTCGTTCAACGACAAGGTGCAGGGTTCTGCAGCAGCGGAATTCGCAACCACCAAGGGTCTGAAGTCCGCTGTCACGCTCTCGTCGAACGAGATCCCGTACTTCAACATCCCGCAGGCTGCGTTCAAAGAGGTGTTCGAAAAGGCTGGCGGCAAGGTCGAGAAGGACCTTGCGTTCAAGTTCGGCCAGACGGATTTCTCATCGCAGGTGAACGAGATCAAGGCAATGTCGCCGCAACCCGACGCCATCTATTCCTCGTTCTTCCTCCCGGAAGCTGGGGTGTTCCTGAAGCAGCTTCGTGAAGCCGGCATCAAGTCGACGGTCATCTCCGCCGACGGGTTCGACGCCAGCCTCATCTGGTCCCTTGGAGCTGACGCCGAAGGCGTGTTCTTCACCACGCATACATTCCCGTCAGCGGACAACGGCGTGCAGAAGTTCCTCGACGACTATGCAGCGTCAGGCGGCGAAAAAATCGAAACGGTCGCGTTCGGTGCTCTCGGTGCCGATGCAACCCAGATCGCTATCAAGGCAGCCACCGATGCCTGCACCACGGACGGCAAGAAACTCATCGAGACGATCAGCAACCTGTCTGGCTCGTTTACTACGGGCGAAGTCACCTACGGCGGTTCAGGTACGCCGAACCGCAAGGTGACCATCCTCACGGTGAAGGACGGCAAGCCAGCGTTGGAAACAGCCTTCGTTCCAGTCGTTGTCGCCGGCTGACCATCGGCTCTGGCACGGGACTGAACCCAACGAACTGAATTCACGAGCTGACGCGCTGTGCTGGCGGTCGAAAACCTCACCACCAAGTACGGCGCGCTGACCGCCCTCCGAGACGCTTCGATTCGCGTCGAGCAGGGCGAACTGGTTGCTCTCGTCGGCCCCAACGGGGCCGGCAAGACCACGTTGCTGTCTTCCATCATTGGGTTGCTCCGTCCGTCGGCTGGACGAGTGGTCTTCAATGGCACAGATGTCACCGGCCGCGAACCGGCATCGCTCGTGGCTTCCGGTTTGGCGCTGGTGCCAGAACGCCGTCGAATTTTCAAAGACCTGACGGTCAAAGAGAATCTTGTACTCGCATCGGTGACGCAGGCCAAGCGTTTGCGTGCCGATCGGCTCGATGAAATGGCAACGCTGTTTCCTATTCTTCGAGACAAGTGGGATGTGTCGGCCGGATACCTGTCAGGCGGGCAGGCCCAGCAGCTGGCCGTTGCACGAGCGCTGATGAGCGACCCCAAGGTGCTGTTGCTCGATGAGCCGTGTCTCGGGCTTTCACCAACGTTGGTCGACGTAATCTTCGAGTTGCTTCTCAGCTTGAAGCACGGCGGCCGTACGGTTCTGGTTATCGAGCAGCAGGCGCAACGCGTACTCGGTATCGCCGACAGGGGCTACGTGTTGCGCACGGGGTCGATCGTGGCTGCGGGTACCGGCGCCGAACTGCTGTCCAACGGCGATCTGTTTGCCAGCTATGTGGGAAACGGCTGATGTCTGTCATGCAAAACCTGATCGACGGCCTCGGCGTTGGAGCCACGTATGCGTTGCTGGCCGTCGGCGTTTCGATGCTCTTCGGCGTGATGCATCTCGTCAACTTCGCCCACGGCGAATTGCTCACCGTCGGCGCGTACGTGATGTATTTCCTGCGCGACCGTGACGTGTCGTGGATCGTGGTTGTGCCAGCCGCCATCGCTGCTGCAGTGCTGTTGTCCGTCGTTATCGAGCTGGTCGCCTTCCGTCGGGTTCGCAACGCCAGCCCGTTCACGTTGCTGCTCACCTCGTTCGCTATCGAGATCTTGTCGCACTCGATCTGGCGCATCTGGATCGGCAGCAAACAACGTACGTTCACCGCGCCCGACATTGCATTCAAAACTTTTGCCGTTGGCAGCCTCACCGTCGAGTGGTGGGACGTCATCTCGATCGTGGTCGCTCTAGGGGCGTTTGCTGGCACCGGCTGGATCTTGAAGAACACGCTGTTCGGTGTGTCGCTTCGGGCCGCTGCCGAAGACTTCGATGCTGCTCGGCTGATGGGTGTGAAGGCCAACCGGGTTATCTCGGGTGCGTTCGCTTTCGCTGGGCTACTTGCAGGCATCGGGGGCGCCCTCTACTTGCTGCGTCGTGGTTCTGCCGACCCTCGTATGGGAGCAGACCCGCTGCTCAAAGCGGTTATCGCTGCCATTGTCGGAGGGCTTGGCAGCTTGAAGGGTGCGGTGATCGGCGGACTGGCACTCGGTGTTGTCGAAGTGTTTGTCCGGTCGTTGCTGCCATCAGGTGTCGAAGGCCTGTCCGACGCATTTGTGTTCGTCGCAATCGCGTTGCTCTTCGTGGTCCGCCCGCAGGGACTGTTCACCGTGACGACTGCCGAGCGCGTCTGATGGGGCGTGAATCATTGGGCCGTACCTTGCGAGGACCAGACGCGCGTGGGCGTTCCGGGCTGTTTGGGACCGCTCGTCCGCAGGCGCTTGCCTCGCTGGTCGCCAACCTTGCGCTTCTTGGCGTCGTCGTGCTGGGTGGCCTGGTGTATTCATCAGGAGGTGGTTCGTCGCGCAACGCGCTCATCACAACATTGCTCACCAACCTGGTGATGGTGATCGGGTTTCACGTTTTCGTCGGGAATACCGGCGTGCTGTCGTTCGGGCACCTCGGTCTGGCCTCCATCGCCGCGTACGTGATGTCCCTGCTCTCGATTCCGCTGGCCCGCAAGAGCGTCATCCTGACCGCCAAGGCGCCGTTCGGAATACGCGAGGTCGTGGTTGACCCGCGGTTGGCCAGTGTCATCGGCATCGTCGTGGCCACCCTGGTTGCGGCGTTGCTTGGCCTCGTGGTTGCGCGTACATCGGGTCTTGCCGCCACCATGATCACGCTTGCGTTGCTGTTCGTGGTGTTGCAGGTAGCCAACAACTGGAAGGACCTCACCAACGGCACCGGAGGGTTGAGCAGCATCCCGCGCCTTTCAGGCAATTTTTGGCCGGTGGTCGGCGCGGCCATCGCAATCATCGTGGCTGTGGGGTTCCGCCATTCACGCAGCGGGAGGCTGGCCGTTGCGACACGCGAGGACGAACTCGCCGCGTCGGCGATGGGCATCGATGTGTTTCGGCCGCGCCTCATCGCCTTCATCGTGAGCGGCGCAATCGTCGGGTTGGGCGGCATCTTGCAGACCCAGTCGTTGGGATCGTTGGGGCCTCGCCAGTTCGCGTTCGAGCCGACGATTCTCATCCTGGCCATGCTCGTGGTCGGAGGTATGCGGACGGTGACGGGCGCAGTGTTCGGCACGGTATTCATCACCGTTGGCAAAGAGATCACGCGGTACCTGGGAGACGGGCCTGACTTCCTTGGCTTCAGCTGGCCCAAAGTCGACGGGTTCCCCGACCTGTTTCTGGCCGCAGCATTGTTAGCAGTCCTCCTCGTCCGATCGTCGGGCCTGCTCGGCGAATTCGACGCCGGGTCACTCTTGGAGCGGTTCTTTCGGGGGGTCGGCCGCAGACGACTATTGGCTGGCACCGACGGGCTCACTACAGCCGCTCGTGCCGGGGCAGGCGAGTCGGTCGGCGGAATTCCGTCCGGTCCGGTGTCAAGCACGTTGCGGCTGTCAACGACGGATCTCGGGGTCACCTTCGGTGGCTTCACGGCGGTTGACAGCGTGTCGTTCGAGGTCGCGCCGGGCACCATCCATGGGCTCATCGGGCCGAACGGGGCAGGTAAGACGACCGTGGTCAACCTGCTCACCGGTATCTACCAACCTACGTCTGGCCGCATCCGTTTGGGTGAGACAGAGGTGCACGGAGCGCCGCATCGGCGTGCCCGTCAGGGCATCGCGCGCACGTTCCAGAACTTACGTGTGTTCGGCTCGCTGCCGGTGCGAGAGAACGTTGCGATCGCCGACTTGGTGGCGGCCAAGCATCGTGCGTCGCTCCGTGGCGGGCCAGATGTTGAAGCGCTACTTGAACTCTCGGGTCTCGCTGCTGTCGCAGACCGCCGAGCCTCGACGCTGGACTACGGCAACCAACGACGCTTGGAAATTGCACGGGCGGCTGCGTTGCGTCCGGCGTTCTTGCTGCTCGACGAGCCGACGTCCGGCATGAGCGAGACCGAATCTCTCGAGATGGTCAACCATGTGCGCCGTATCGCTGCGGCCGTCGGAGCTGGCGTCTTGGTCATCGATCACGATCTTGGTTTCATCACGAACATCTGTGATCGCATCACCGTGCTGGACCAAGGCCGCGTCATCGCGGAAGGCACTCCAGCCGAAGTGCAGATCAACCAACTGGTGATAGATGCATACCTAGGGTCGCGGTCGGTGCC
>JAYSSK010000127.1:0-1717 GCA_043720595.1 Acidimicrobiia bacterium | reverse complement strand
GGCATGCGAGCCCGGTTCAGGGCGAGGTACCACGTGAGGTCCCAGCAGGGGGCGGCTTCGCCGGGGTAGGCCCAGTCGAGCAGCACGGTTCGACCGTCATGGCGGCGGCCGACATTGCCGAGCTTCCAGTCGCCGGCGACGAAGGTCAACGGCGTCGAACGTAGGGCGTCGGCCAACTGTTGCGGATCGCGATGAATCTCACGGACGAGCTCGTCGAGCCGTGGCGCCAGCGTCGGCAACCGATCCCAACCTTGGTCGGCGACGAAGACCGGACCGGGAATGTCGTCGACGAGCAACTCCGCAGCAATCGTTTCTGGGGCAAAGAATAGGAACCGCCTCGCCATGTCCTGGATTCCGATGTCGTCATGCCAGCCCATGAACCGGGCATGGAAAGCGGCCATGTGATCGATGAACCCGAGGTGATAGTCCGTCGGCAACATGCTGTCGCCAGGAGCAGTCATGTCGGCACCGCGGTCGGTCATCAGCTGGGCGAGGCGGGCTGTCGACCCGTTGCCCTCGAGCGACATGCCAACCATCGCGTGGTCGATCACGTCCGGCACTCGTTGGTACAGACCTGCCTGCCAGACCTTGAACTCCCAGTTGGTGGTATTGCCGGTGACACGCATGATCCAGTCGGTGTCGGCCGAGAGCAGCTTGAGGAAGTGAGGCTCGCCATTGATGGTGAGGCGCTCGAACGTGGCACCGGACCGCGCGTCCTCGGGCCGCAACGGGGTGCGGTCGGTGGCACCTGCGATCAATTCGTCGAGCGATTGGGCGATCCACGGCGTTGTCGTATCAGTGGGCACGGGCAGCCTCCATTTCGGCCAGGAGTTCGGCCGGCCAACGACCTCCGCAGAAGAGAGTATCCGAGGCGATCAGCTCGTCAACCAGGGTGAGCACATGCAGTTGGTGACCTGCGTGCGGCACTCCCTGCTCGGTCCAGCTGATGTCGATCTCGACGGCTTCGCCCCCTGGGAACGGGCGACGGTTGATGCGTTCGATCCGTGTCGGCGAGCTGTACCACTTGGCCAGCTCCGCTTGGATTTCCCGAGCGCCCACGGTCTCGTATCGCCACATCGGAACGGTCGCATCCAAGACGGCGTCGGCGGCGAACAGCCCGTCGGGGATTCCGGTCCCGCCAGCAATCCCATCAAGCAAGCGGCGCACCGGATCGTCGTTTGCGTTGCCAGCTGGAGTGCTGGTCGAAGTGCGTGTTGAAGTGTTTGTCGAAGTCATAGGGGCATCGTGCGCAAGCCGTGTTGCAACGAGTTTGCAATCGCCGTTGCAACATCATCGCAAGGGCGACCTCGCACTGTTCACGTCGTCGGCGTTTCGGTTCCAAACGGCGAACCGCAACAAGACGCACAACAAGATTCACCAACAAAAGGAGTCAACCATGACACAACGAACGATCGATTCAGACGTGCTGCAGGCACTGGTCGGGCAGGCCGTCGGCGATTTCGGATCGGTGCTGAACGCCGCCCTTGTCGTCGTCGGCGACCGACTCGGCCTGTACAGGGCACTTGCCGAAAGCGGGTCATCGACGTCGGCCGAGCTGGCCGAACGCACAGGCACTGTCGAGCGCAACGTCCGCGAGTGGCTGTCGGCTCAGGCTGCGGCAGGGTTCGTCACCTATGACGGAGCGGCCGACGACGGCGACCGCTGGTCGCTGACACCCGAACAAGCGGAGGCATTCACGAACGAATCCAGCCCGGCC
>JAYSSK010000126.1:0-1719 GCA_043720595.1 Acidimicrobiia bacterium | reverse complement strand
TCGCCAAAGGCGTTTCGTCTGGCTACCAGCCGCTCGGCGGAGTCGTGGTCGGCAAAGCAGTTCGAGACGCACTCGAATCCGACCCCACCTTCATGCTCCGCCATGGCTACACCTACAGCGGCCACGCTGCGGCGTGTGCCGGGGGCATCGCCAACCTCAAGATCCTCCGCGACGAGAACCTGTTGGAACGCGCAATGCCCATCGGTGAACGCCTGTCGGCCGGCCTCAACAGCCTTCAGAAAGACGGGCTTTTGGCCGAGGTTCGTGGAGTGGGTGGCGTCTGGTCGGTGACGTTGCCCGAAGGCGGCGACGCACTCGCGGTCCGCGAGTCGATGATGCAATCAGGCGTCATTGTTCGCCCGATGCCACCGCTCACGCTGGCGATCTGTCCGCCACTGGTGATCAACAACGGCGATATCGACGCAATTCTCAACGCGTTCGACGTCGCATTGCGTAAATCCCACATCTAAAGGTCAAGCCGCCATTTGGTGTGGTCGATAACACGATCATGCTGGGCACGCAGTGGAAACACAATCAAGCGACGCGCGCAGAGCTGCGCCAGCCAGAGCGCCCCGCGTCGGTTGCCACCACCGCACCGGCGGCAGAGGTCAACGCGCAGCTCACCCGCCACGTGCTGCGGCTCACCTGGTGCATCTCTCCGATGCTGTTCCCCGCTGCCGTTGTCGTGCACCTCATGTCGGGTCTCCCGTTCAACGCCGGCGCAGCCAGGTACCTTGCGGCGATCGGTTTCAGCGGTCTCGCACTGACTGCAATCGCCCGGGTCGCTCTACGCAACTGTCACCCGGCCCTGCTAACTGCGTACACCGCGCTTGTCTGCTTGAACGTCGGGATCTTTGCCGCCCATCCCAACATCTTCGGAGCGCAGAACACCGTTGCGGGTGCTGCTGTACAGGTGAACACGATGCTGGTCGCAATGATCTTGCAATCAATGCTGATGTGCGGCCGCAGGACCGTCAGTGCGGCAATCATCGCCGGATACCTGGCCGTAGCCTTCGTCGGCCCGGTGCACCCCGATCTTCCCCTATCCGCGAGGATTGCTGCAGTCGCCATGGTCGGCGGAGCACTTGGCATCGCCGTGAGCGTGTTGCACCGTGTCCTGCGGTCGTCGTTGGAGCTGTCGCATTCGAATGCCCGGCTCGTCGAAGAACTTCGCACCGCCAACGCCCAGCTCAGCGAATTCGCGCGAATGGACGCTTTGACCGGAGTTCTCAATCGACGGGGATGGGTCGATGCCACGGCCACAGCCGCTGCGTCATCCAAGCGTGTCACCGGTGGCCGGGGCAGCATCGGCCGGGCCGCTGGAATCGTGTACGTGGACATCGACGGGTTCAAACAGATCAATGACTCCCATGGCCACGCGGCGGGTGACATCGTGCTGCAGGACTTGGCAGCAGCCCTCACCGACGCCCTTCGGCCTGGTGATGTGGTCGCCCGCATCGGAGGCGACGAGTTCGCCGCCCTCTTCACGGCGGACTCTGCCGACGAAGTTCGAACCGTCGAAAATCGCCTGGACTCCGCTTTGGTCAACGCAGGCA
Source organism: Acidimicrobiia bacterium (assembly GCA_043720595.1). GTDB lineage: Bacteria > Actinomycetota > Acidimicrobiia > Acidimicrobiales > JANYDT01 > JANNBN01. The sequence goes on along the minus strand of JAYSSK010000126.1, from coordinate 163 downwards.
TCGCTGGCCAGGTCCGCTGGTCAGCTTCTGTCGGCTCGGCATTCGTGGAACATGCAGGGGATTTGCATAGTGCTGCGCTCCGGGCCGACTCCGAGCTGTACCGACGTAAGACGAACCGCAAAGGCCACCCCGCTCCTCGTTGAACCGGGCACGCGCCGCCGTC
>JAYSSK010000125.1:0-4129 GCA_043720595.1 Acidimicrobiia bacterium | reverse complement strand
TTGGCAACCACGAGTTCGACCGTGGACGCAAGCATCTGCTGCGCATGCAAAGCGGTGGCTGCGAGGGCCCCTGTGCAGGAGCACCGTATCCCGAGCGGTTTGGTGGTTTCGACCCGCTGTTCCCCGGTGCTTCCTTCACGTACTTGGCAGCCAACGTGAAGAACGCCGACGGATCGCAGTTCCTAAAGGGCTCGGCGGTCAAGCGATTCACCAGCATCGGTGGAACCACCATCAAGGTTGGCGTTATCGGAGCGGTGCTTGAAGCCACACCGACTGTTGTGACGCCAGCTGGTGTCGCGGGGTTGAGTTTCATCAACGAGACCAAAGCTGCCAACGCCGAAGCGCAAGCTCTGTTGGCCGACGGGGTGAAGACCAACGTGCTGGTGATACACCAGGGTGGCGCGCAGTCGACTGCGCCGACCCGTGCGAACGATTGTGTCGGTTCGTTGGCCGGTAGCGACATCGAAAAGATTGCGAAAGATCTCGACAAGTCGATTCGAGTCATCGTGTCTGGACACACGCACAACGAATACCGCTGCATCGTCAAAATCAACGGCGTCGATCGGCTCATCACTTCGGCCTCATCTCAAGGACGCGTGCTGACCGACATCACCCTCAACATCGACGACATCACCGGTGAACTGGTCAGTGCATCAGCTGTGAACGCCGTTGTGGAGAACGCAACCAACCTCAACACGCAGACAACGCGCATCGCCGACCCGCTGAAGAACCTGGATGACATTCAGACTCTCGCTGCGTACTACCAGCGCCTGTCTGCACCGAAAGCCAATCGGGTTATCGGCAAGGTCACCGGCGATATGAGCAATTCCACCACCAACGCAAACGGCGAGGTGCCGCTGGGCGACGTCATCGCCGATGCGCAGCTCGCGTCGACTGAGAAGACCGGCAAGGCTCAAATCGCGTTGATGAACCCAGGTGGCATCCGCGCTCCTGGCTTCTCGGTGAACCAGATCTCGGCGGGCGAGAAGCCCGGCGAAATCACCTACGCCGAGGCGTTCGCGGTGCAGCCGTTCGGTAACAGCCTCGTGACGTTCACGTTGACCGGCGACCAAATCCGCGCCGCACTGGAGCAGCAGTTCAGCGGGTGCCGCGGTCAGATCACCAACCGCATTTTGCAGGTTTCGGTTGGCTTCTCCTACGAACAATCGGCCGGCGCCACCGATTGCTCGAAGAAGGTCGGGGCCATCACGCTGGCTGGCAAACCGCTCGACCCGAAAGGCAGTTACCGGGTGACTGTGAATTCGTTCCTGGCCTCGGGTGGCGACGGGTTCGTGGTGTTCAACGACGGCACCGACCGTGTCGGCGGCGAGATCGACCTCGACGCCCTCACGGCGTACATCGCAGCCAATCCTGCCGGCATCTCGCCGGGGCCAGCCAACCGCATCATCGTCAAGTAGCGGAGAACTCGACGACATGAACGCCGGTGCGGCGCCGCTGCCTCTGCTGACAACGGACCAGATGGCGTCGTTCGTGGCGCGTGGGTTCCTGCGGTTCGACGCGGTCGTGCCCACCCATATCAATGAGCAAGCGATGGACGAACTGCCCGGCTTGTTTCGATCGTGGCTCGACGAATTCCTGGGTGCTTCGAAAGACCGACCTGGTGACGCGCTTAGCGGCGATTTCAGCCCCGTGCCTCGTTCGGGTACGGCGCTGAGCGCCGCGTATTCTCCAGACTCTGCGTTCGGGCGGATGGTACGTGTGCCAACGATTGCGGGTGCCGTCGCCTCGTTGGTCGGAACGCAGCCGGTGTTGGATCATCACTTTGTGCACATCAAGAAGGGAGGCGATTTGCACGCGCAAGGGTTGCATTGCGACGCCATCATCGATGAAGGGCTGGGGTTCGACATCCAGTTGTTCTGGTTCCCGCACGATGTGGCCCCACGTGAGGGCGGGACACGCTTCGTGCCGGGTAGTCATCTGCGTCGGGTGAACATGGACGATGTCGCTCGGTATCAGCATCTGGCGGGCGAGCAGTACTTCAGTGGTGATGCTGGCACCGTCGTGATCTTCCATCAGGGCTTGTGGCACGCCGGTGCTCCTAACCACGCGACGCATGACAGGGTGATGGGAAAGCTCCGGCTCAACCCGACCGTTCCTCAGGTCCGGCTGTGGGATACCTCGGACTTGTCTGAACGTAATCGCGCAGATGATCACATGTTTGCACGGAGCGAGGCCGGAACCGTGGCCAGCGCGTTGCGACGCAGCGAAGCGTGGTACGAACCATCGGTGCATCGGCTGGAAACGGTGCAACGGGCCCGCCTGTGGCGCTACCTAACCGGCGACGACGCGTTCGACGTGGACTGGTATCTCACCCGCACCGAGCGTCGCCTGTCGTTGAGCGGCGGTGGGGTCGTTGCGGGTACCGTGGGGGCAGCGGCCGAATCGTGACTGACGATCATCGCCAACAGGTTCTGCTGCTTTGGTTGGCCAGCCCATCGCTTGAAGCAAAGGTGCTTGGCTGGTCGTTCTTCGACGGCTCCGCAGGTTCGGGCCCGCAACTCGATGGCGATCCGCCGTATCAAAGCGGGGTTGCTGCGCTGCACGCCGGTTGGAAGCTGATCCAGATGTCGGCGCTGACAGCGCCGGTTGCAGGTAACGAACGACAGCCGTCTTTCCTGAAGCACGAGTTCGTGTTCGAGCGTCTCGTCTAGTTGCTGATCCCGGTGACTCCGCCGGGCTCACGGCCCTTCTTCACCAGCAACGCAAGAACCACAGCAGCACCTCCCCCGAATGCCCCGATGATTCCGCCGATGAGGTCTCGCGCGGGAGGGCCTCGGACCCCCTCAGGTCAAGACCAACAGCGGGCGGGGTGAGAAACTGCATCGGTGACCCGCAATTTCCTCATCGATACCGATACCGCCAGCGATGATGCGGTTGCATTGCTGCTGGCGTTGGCGGACCCGGACATCGAGGTAGTCGGTATCACTGTGGTCTCGGGGAACGTTGGTCTGGCGCGGGCCATCGTCAACGCACGTATCACGCTGGAGCGAGCCGGAAAGTTGGACGTCCCCGTGTACGCCGGGCGTGCGAAGCCGTTGTCGCGTCCGCTCGAGACGGCTCAATTCGTGCACGGCAACGACGGGATGGGCGACATTGGGCTGCCGATGCCGACGCGAACGGGACCAGACGACGGTGACGCGGTCGACGTGCTGCTGCGCTCGCCACAAGATCACGGGGCACTCACGCTTGTCACCCTTGGTCCCCTGACCAACGTTGCGGCGGCTTTACAGGTTGACCCGGAACTGCTGACCCGGTACGAGCGGGTGGTGATGATGGCTGGTGCCCCCGATGGTTATGGCAACGTCAATGCCACCGGCGAGTTCAACGTGTGGGCTGACCCCGAGGCGGCGCAGATTGTGATGCACGCCCCGGGCAACAAGGTGATGGTGGGTTGGAACATCTCGCGGCTCTTTGCGGTGATGACTCCTGCCGACCAGGCCGTGCTGGGTATCCTCGGGCCGCTCGGCGAGTTCACCCAGCAGATCAACAGGTGTGTCGATGAATACGCCCGTTTGCACGGCCTCGCCGGCTACGACCTGCCAGACCCGATTGCGATGGCCATCGCCATTGATCCGACCATTGCCACCCGAGCGCACTGGCAACGTGTTGATGTGGCGCTGGACGGCGAACACAACCGCGGCTGCACCCGGATAGTGGGAGATCCGTCGATTCCACTCACCGAAGTGATCTGGGAAGCCGACGAGCAACGCTTTAAGTCCATGATCATGGCGATGTGCGCCAGTCGCTGACGTGACGGTGGTCGCAGGTCGGTGGTTCGCTCTGACGGGTTAGCCGTAACGGGTTCGCCGTAAACGTTCGCAGTAACCGGTTCGCCGTAACGGGTTCGCCGCAACGGGTTCGCCGTAACGGGTTCGCCATAACGGGTTCGCCAACGGTTGAGGTAGGTGGACCTGACCTTCCAGTGTGCGGTGAGCCGGACATAGCGACCTTCAATCTGCGGGTGATGTGGGTGGTTTGGGTGTGCCGTTCTGCTCGTTGCGGTTTGGGTGGATGGTTTGGTTGTGGAGGAGGGCTTCGACGGCGAGGTTGATGTCGAAAGGTTCGCCGCGCATGAGCGGGGTGATAGGTCCGGTGACCAACTGAATGA
>JAYSSK010000124.1:0-1721 GCA_043720595.1 Acidimicrobiia bacterium | reverse complement strand
ATCGCCCCATCGACCCCCAGTGCAGAGCCAAGTTTTCCGGGACCGTCGACCGACCGCATTCGGGTCGACTGAGTGGATCCAGCCGCCCGACCGGATTCTTCTATTCGGCGACGCTGTGCGACGACCGGCCAGCCAGATTCGACCGATGCAGCACGGAGCAAGACAGCCTGGCCATTGCCATGGGTGCCTGTGACGACGTTCAAGCACCAGTGCATGCCGTAAACGAAGTACGCGTACCAGTGACCCGCTTCGCCGAACATCGGCTGGTTACGCCGGGTCTGGCCGCGAAACGAGTGCGACGCGGGGTCATTGGCCATGTAGGCCTCGGTCTCGATGACGCGCAACCGCACCCCCGTTGCTCGTTCGATCAGCAATGCGCCGAGCAGGAGCGGCGCAACAATGGGTGCGTCGCTGCTCAGCAACGATCGATCAAACGGGACCGGATCAGGCGAAGGCACGATCATTCGACCAAGGCAGTATCGGGCCGTGCGGTCAGGTGCTTGAGCATGGACCCCGTGGGCGGCTTAGACGGACGGGAGACGCTTTCGATCGGATTCGAGCTGCTCGGAATACGAAACGATCTGGCTTGCGACAGGACCGGGGCCACCGCCACCGGGGGACGTGCGACGCGAGACGGCAACACCCTCACCAAGCAGTTTCACCGCGGACGGGCCGAGAGCCGGGTGGTTCTCGACCAACTCGGCAAAATCCAGGCGACGATCGAGCGCAGAGCGGACGAGTTCACCGACGACCGCGTGAGCTTCGCGAAACGGCATGCCCTTGGTAACCAGGTACTCGGCAAGATCGGTTGCGGCAACGAACGGCTGATCGGCTGCGGCCTGCATGCGAGAAGCCTCGAATTGCAGGTTGGCGTACATACCGGTCATAGCGGACAGCGCACGACGGATCTGCGTGATGGAATCGAACAACGGTTCCTTGTCTTCCTGCAGGTCACGGTTGTACGCGAGCGGAAGCGACTTCAGCGTGGCCAAGAACCCGGCCAGGTTGCCGATCAGACGCCCGGCTTTGCCTCGAGACAACTCGGCAATGTCTGGGTTCTTCTTCTGCGGCATCATCGACGAGCCGGTGGAATATGCATCGGGAAGCTTGACGAAGCCGAATTCCTCTGTCGCCCACAGCACGATCTCTTCGCCCATTCGGGAGAGGTGCACCCCGAGGAGGGAGATGATGAACATCGCCTCGGCGACGTAGTCCCTATCCCCCACCGCATCGAGCGAGTTGTCGAACCTGCGGGCGAAACCAAGCTCAGCAGCTACCCAATCGGGGTCGATGGGTAGCGACGTACCGGCCAATGCACCGGCGCCAAGTGGCGAAACGTCCATGCGGCGCAGACAATCGAGCAAGCGATGCTGATCGCGCGCGAGCGCCCATCCGTGCGCCATGAGATGGTGCGCGAGCAACACTGGCTGCGCGCGTTGCAGGTGGGTGTATCCGGGCAAGTACACCTGACCGGAATCGACGGCACGAGCAAGCAGGGTTTCACGGAGTTGATGGACCCTGTGCGTGAGCTCGATGAGCTGGCGTTTGGTAAACAACCGCACATCGGTGGCGACCTGGTCGTTGCGGCTACGACCTGTGTGGAGCCTGGCCCCGGCGTCCCCTGCAAGTTGGGTGACACGCCGCTCGACCGCAGTGTGGATGTCTTCGTCGGAACCGTGGAAGGCAAAGGTGCCCGCGGCCATTTCCGACTGGACCACGTC
>JAYSSK010000123.1:0-37834 GCA_043720595.1 Acidimicrobiia bacterium | reverse complement strand
CAAAGTCCGCTCGAGTTTTCGGGCCGTTGGACCCGGAGGGCGTGCGTAGCGGAATGTTCCCGTAGAATGACCGGCTGTGGGTAGCGTCGGCTTCTCGGAGATCGCCGTCATCGCGGTCCTCGCATTGTTTGTTCTCGGGCCGGACCGGCTTCCTCAGGCAGCTCGGTCCATCGGGAAAGCCATATCCGAATTCAGGCGGCTCACCTCCGGCGCCCGCGCCGACCTCGAACAGGCGTTGGACGCCACGGGAATGCGCGACACGCTTGCCGAGATCCGCGGCACGGTCGACGAGCTCAATCCTCGGCGAATTGTGACGGATTCGCTGCGAGCAGTAGAGCCCTCGTACGGAACTCAAACCTCTTCGTTCGCACCCGACGCGGCACTCGACGACCCGAGCATGGTCCCGCCGCCAGATGCAGACGTGGCTGACGAACCCCGCTACAGCTCTGTTTCCATCGGGGACGCTGCCATTGCTGCGCCGACGGTCTCCATGTTCCGAGACATCCTCGCCGATGACCCAGTGACGCCAAGCACTTCGGCTGACATGCCGAGTGATGCGTTGCCAGGAGCCGCATCATGAACGCTCAGGCACAAACGGCAGACGCCGACGGCCGCATGACACTGCGCGGCCACTTGGTCGAGCTACGCCAACGCATGTTCAAGTCCGCAGTCGGCCTTGTAGTCGGGTGTGTGCTCGCGGTAATCGCGTTGAACCGAGTCATCGATTTCATGGTTGGGCCATATCGTGACGCCACCGACGACCCAACCCGTACGTTGAAGACCTTCGGACCGACCGAAGGCATCACGATCAAGATCAAGCTCATCACCTACCTGGGCTTGTTCTTCGCATCGCCGGTGTGGCTCTACCAGCTCTGGCGATTCATTGCCCCGGCGCTGCATCGCAAAGAAAAGCGTTACGCAATTCCTTTTGTGCTGGGGTCACTGCTGCTGTTCATCTTCGGTGCCTTCGTTGCCGTTCTCACCATGCCGCAGGCCATGAAGTTCTTCGAATCCGTCAACGGCGCAGACTTCGAATCTTTTTACAGCCCCGGCAATTACATCTCGCTCTACACACTGATCGTTCTCGCCTTTGGGATCTGTTTCGAGTTTCCGGTCGTTCTCGTTGCGTTGCAACTTGCCGGTGCGGTTTCGAGTCGGCAGCTGCTCAAGGGGTGGCGCTACGCCATCGTGATCGTGGCTGTCATCGCCGCTGTTGCCACTCCTAGCCAAGACCCTTTCACCCTGTTCGCAATGGCCGGCCCGATGTGGCTCTTCTACTTCGGGGCCATCGGCATCGGCAAGGTGCTCAAGAAGTAACCACGGTGGCCAGCAGCAAACCGCAGCACCAAACGCCACCCAGCGCAACCACTTCACCTCGGGCGGAGGCGCGTGCTGCATTCGAAGCTGGCCTCAGCTTCGCCCTTGACCCGTTCCAGGTAGAGGCAATGGATGCTCTCGATGCCGGCGCAAGCGTTGTGGTGGCAGCGCCAACTGGTTCAGGCAAGACGGTTATCGCCGAATACGCCATTGCTCAGGCTCTCGCATCTGGTCAGCGCGCATACTACACAGCGCCCATCAAGGCGCTGTCGAACCAAAAGTACCGAGACCTGGTCGAACGTCATGGTGCCTCGAACGTGGGGTTACTGACCGGGGACACATCGGTCAACGACAACGCACCCATCGTGGTCATGACCACAGAGGTGCTGCGCAACATGATTCATGCCAGCAACCGAAGCCTTTCTGACCTGCGCTACGTCGTGATGGACGAAGTCCACTTCCTACAGGACACCTACCGGGGACCGGTATGGGAAGAAGTCATCATTTCCACACCACCAGAAGTTGATCTGGTGTGCTTGTCTGCGACGGTGTCCAATGCTCGGGACCTTGCCGACTGGGTCTCTTCGGTACGTGGCACCACACAGGCGATTGTTCACACCGAACGACCCGTGGAACTCACTCAGTTGTATCTGGTCGGTCACCGCGGCAGCCACGCCGTCGACGTGTACGAGACGTTCATTAACGGCCGCCCAAACCCCAAGCTCCAACGCCTCGACGCCCAAACCGCCGCAGCTCGCGACGCTGGTCGCCGTGGTCGCGACGGGTCGCCTGTCACCACTCCTCGGCGCATCGACATCGTCGAGATGCTGCACTACGAAGACCTATTGCCTGCCATCTATTTCATCTTCAGCCGGGCCAGCTGCGACGAAGCCATGCGGAACTGTCTCCACGCCGGAGTTCGGCTCACCCATCCAGACGAACGAGCCGCAATACGAGCCATCGTCGAAGCAAAAGTGGCCGGACTCAGCACCACTGACCTTGAAGCCTTGGACTACTCAACGTTCCTTGCAGCGCTCGAAAACGGAACTGCAGCCCACCACGCAGGCATGGTGCCGCCGTTCAAAGAAGCCGTTGAAGCCTGTTTCACAGAAGGCCTCGCCAAGGTCGTTTTTGCAACAGAGACGCTTGCGCTGGGGATCAACATGCCTGCCCGCACAGTTGTCATCGAAAAGCTCTCCAAGTTCAACGGGGCTGGAAACTCCACGCTCACCGCAGGCGAATTCACACAGCTCACCGGCCGTGCTGGGCGTCGTGGGCTCGACCCACACGGATACGCCGCAACGTTGTGGTCCCCGTACATGAGTTTCGAAGACGTCGCGGAGCTGGCCAACCGTCGTACCTACGAGCTGCGCAGCGCGTTCAGACCCACGTACAACATGTCGGCAAACCTCATCCGTCGTTCGTCACGAGAACAGGCCGAACACTTCCTCCGACTGTCGTTCGCCCAGTACCAGATCGACGCCCAGTTGGTTCGTGCCAACGCTGCCGCCGACCGCCTCGGCAGAGAGATCGTTGCGGCTCGGACATCAATGCAATGTGAACGTGGCGACATACTCCACTACATGGCTGGCACCCGCTCGACTTCGAATCGAGCGGCTCGTCGGTCAGCCGAGCGTGTGGCCAGGGCGGCGGAACCACGGTCCGCTCGCACGGTTCACGATGTGGATGCCATCAGCAGAGCGCTGGGCGCAGCTCAGCCTGGGGCGGTGCTGCAGTACGAACCGGATGACCACCACTTAGAGGCCCGACACGGCGTCGTGGTGATGAGCACCTCAACCCGCGGCTCTGATCGAGTCACCGTACGTGCGCTTACGCTTTCGGGCGAGGCGTTGAACCTCACCCCAGACACGGTCGGGTCCATCCCGGAAGTGGTTGGCCATGTCAGCGTGCCGGTGCCGTACAACCCGCAGAGCAAACACTTCCAGAAGCAGCTGACTGTCAACCTCAATCGGTACCTCGGCGAAGGCGGGAGGCGAAGCGGCGGACGGTTCCGACCTCCAGCAGAACCTCAGCCCGAACCGGAGCCGAGAACACCTGTCGACGGGGTGGCCGGCTGTCCAGACCTCGCGGTCCACCTCGCTGCTGCGGCCACGGTGGACCGTCTGGAGGCGGAACTTAAACGCAACAGCAAGACCAGCGCACACCGCAGCAACTCGTTGGTCGACCAGCTCAACCGGGTGTTGGACCTGCTCGATGACATGAACTGCACCGCCGGCTGGGCCCTCACCGACTCCGGCCGAACACTTGCCGGAGTATTCCACGAGTGCGATCTCCTCATCGCTGACTGTGTCCGCGCCGGGCTGTTCGACGGGCTGAACCCAGCCGAAGTCGCAGCACTCGCCTCGGTATTCGTGCACGAACAACGAGGCCCGAACCGCGGCGATGAAGGACTACCTCGATCCTTTCCCCAGTCGCTGGTCGACAAGTGGTGGCGCATTGCGCATCGGGCCGAAAGGCTGAACGAGCGCGAAGCTGCGCTCGATCTACCGCTCACCCGCCGGCCCGACCCCGGATTCGCTGCCATCGCGCACGGGTGGGCACGAGGACGCAACCTCAGCGCCGTCATGTCACAGGACGACATCACCGGCGGAGACCTTGTGCGGACCATGAAGTCGCTCATCGACCTGCTGCGCCAGTTAGGTGAAGTCGCGCCAGAGGCAGCCACGCGCGACGCTGCCCGGCAGGCCGCACAGCAACTATTCCGGGGTGTGGTCTCCGCATCGTCAACGGTGACCGCCGACCCGACCATCCCTGCGTAGCCATGCCCATCCGCAAAGGAACCACGTGGGGCGAACATCGCCTGTTCCCGGCCGACGCTCCGGTGGCAAGGACCAACCAAGCGCTCTACGCCCTCGTTGCAGCAGGGCACCTCACGATCGGCCTCCTCGGCGGCGATCTGCACCGAACCGTGGGCGGCCTGGCGGCGGGCGAGAGGATCCTTCGCAACGATCCGTCCAACCTGCCAATTCACCTTCCGGTCGACGTGATCGACATCACCTTGGACCAGAAACCGGCGGGCTCGTTTGTCGCACACCTCATTGGCCATGACCCGCTGTGGCACCACATCGTGGCGGCCATGAACGGCGACTTCTGGCGGCGATACCAACTCGGCCCACGGGCCCACCCAAACGACGGCGTCATCGACGTGTACCAGGCACACCTACGGACTTCGGACCTTGTGAAGGTGGCACCAAGAGCGCGGACCGGCACCCATGTGCCACACCCGTCAATCTCCCTCAGCCGCAATGGCGACGTGACACTGACGTTGGCCAAACAACTTCGATTCAAGGCCGACGATGTTTCGGTCGGTTCAGGATCGCAGATCCGGCTGACAGTCAGACCAGATGCCCTGACCGTGGTGGTCTGATGAGATCCGCGCCCGCTAGCACGGCAAACGCGCCACAGCGTGGATTGACCATGCACCGGAGCCTCTTCAACAGTCCCTAGGGTTGCCAGCCGTGGGTTACTACACCGTCGAGGAATTCAGCGCCGCGGAAGCCGACATTCTCCGTCGCTACTTCACCAACCTTGACCGCCCGGTGTTCGCACTCGTCAACCTGCCCGAAGTCGTCAAGGGCGCCCTGTTCGCCCGATATTCACGTTCCTCGAAATCGCTGCGACGACTTTTCCTCGATGAGTTCGTCGATGAACTCGACATCTCCGGGGACCATTCACTCGATGCGACCATCGGCATGCGACGCGCCGAAGACCTCTACGAGAAGGTGTTCCTCGAGTACGGCGACGACTCGGTCGCGCAGCTCGGCGGCGTGCACTTGGCGTGCGAGCAGGCCTCGAACGTGCTCACCAAGATTTTGGAACGCGGGCGAATCGCCAGCTACCTCGAACAATCCACCCGGTATATCGCTTACGACAGCCGCACCGACGGGCGGTATCGCTATTACCGAGACCCCGACGTGCTGATGTCATCGCTCGGCACCCGTTATGTGGGCGACATGGACCGCCTGTTCGATACGTACTCGGACATGGTTCCGAGCATGGTCGAGCATTTCAAACGGCTCTATCCCAAAGGCCCCAACGACTCGGACATGGTCTGGCGTCAAGCAATTCGGGCCAAAGCGTTTGACGCGGTGCGCGGCATCCTGCCAGCTGGTTCGTTGTCGAATTTGGGCATCTACGCGTCGGGTCAGGCTTACGAAATGCTGTTGTTACGCATGAGGGCTCACCCACTGCCCGAGGCACGCGACTATGCCCACCTCATGTTGGACGAGCTCCGCAAGGTGATCCCATCGTTCTTGACGCGCGTAGACCGCGCCGACAGGGGCGGCCTTTGGAGCCAATACCTCGACGATACGCACACGGCCACAGGAGCGGTTGCCGCCCAGCTGTTTGCCAGTGGAGCCGAGCCAACCCCAGAAGACGATCTCGCACCCATCTCCAACGTGAAACTGGTGGACTTCGATCCTGACGGACAAGACAAGCTGGTCGCGGCGATTCTCTACGAGGTCACAGACCTTGCCGAAGATCGCATCATGAATCGCGTCCTGAAGATGGCGGCCGACGAGAAGGCACGCGTCGTCATGGCCTACGTGGGCGACCGGCGTAACCGTCGCCACAAGCCAGGCCGAGCGTTTGAACGAATCGGATACCGCTTCGACGTACTCACTGACTACGGAGCTTTCCGAGACCTGCAACGCCATCGTCTGCTCACCATCGATTGGCAACCGTTGTCTCCGTCGCATGGCTTCGTACTCCCAGAGTCTGTTGCCAATGCCGGCCTCGCAGATTCATTCGAAGCGGCGATGGAACGTTCCGCTGAGCTGTTCGACGCAATGGCAGACCGGTTCATCGAACAGGCGCCGTATGCCGTGTCGCTGGCCTACCGCATGCGTTACACGATGCAGATGAACGCCCGGGAGGCCATGCACCTCATCGAACTTCGGTCTTCGCCGCAGGGTCATCCCGAGTACCGAATGGTTGCCCAGGAGATGCACCGACTCATCGGTGAACAAGCTGGTCACCGGCTCGTAGCCGACGCGATCAAATTTGTGGACTTTTCCGAAACCGACCTCGAACGCCTCGAAGCCGAGCGTCGAGCCGAACAAAAGCGTCTCGCTCGGGGCAGCTGACACTTTCCGGGGCCACCAGGTCGGCCGGTTCCGCTGGTATGTCTCACCCTGCTGGCAGGATGGTCGGATGCGAATTGCAGCACTCGGTGACGCCCACTTGGGCCGTTCTGCATTCTCTGCGGTCACGCCAGAAGGGGTCAATCAGCGCGAGCACGACTTCGAGCAGTCCTTTCTCGGTGCTGTTGAGAGCTGCCTGGCCACCAAACCAGATCTCATTGTTTGGCTTGGCGACGTCTTCGACCATCCGCGCCCGTCGTACCGTTCGTTCCGCATAGCGATGCGGGCGTTGGCCAAGATCCGAGACTCGGGCATTCAACTCGTAGCCATCTCCGGCAACCACGACACGCCCCGTTTGCCTGGCACCGGCAACCCGTATGCGGTCTTAGCGGATGCGTTTCCAGGTTTCCATTTCGCATACCGCATGGCCTACGAGCCAGTCACGGTGGGGGACTCCGTCATTCACTGCGTTCCGCAAACTCGCACTGCCGAAGATGCAGTCGAGGCGCTTCAACAGGCATCAGATGGGCGCAGCACAGACCGAATCAACGTGCTCATCACGCATCCCCTTGTGCAGTCTGTCGAGCGGCGATATCCCGACATCAACGAGATCGAGATCGACGACGCACAGCTTCGTAGCGACCATGTGCTACTGGGGCACTATCACGTGTTCACAAAAGTCCGCCCGTCGGTGTTCTATGCGGGCAGCACAGACACGTTCAGCTTCGGCGACGTTGCCGATCTCCCAAAGGGCATCGTGCTGCTGGACACAGAGTCGGGTAACTGCACACTCCATGGGCTCAGCGGTCAACGCCAGCTCCACACTCCAGATCCAATCTATGCATTCGGTCTCTCCGCCGGCGAAGTGGAGGAACGCATCATAGGTGCGCTTACGACTGTCCCTGAAGGGTCTGTCGTCAGAATCAGCCTCGATGGAATCACTCCGGAAGCTCACCGTCTGGTGGACCTCCGTCGGGTCAACGAAGCCGCTTCGCATCTGTTGCACTATCGACTCGAGCCAACCTTCGACCGCGGACTACCCCCCGGAGAGTCCGTTCCGGAGCTCGTTTCGCTCGTCCACCGATGGAAAGCTTTTGCTGACGTGCAGCTGATGGACCGCCCAGTTGAAGAACGAGACGCAGTGGTCGAGGCAGGGCATCGTTATCTCGAAGAGGCAATCGAGACAGCGGCTGAATTGTCCGCAGACTGATGCGCATCATTTCGCTGCAACTTCGCAATTATCGCGTGTACCGGGAACTCGACCTCGAGCTTCCAGGCGGCGTGGTCGGGGTATACGGTGCGAACGGCAGCGGCAAGTCCACCCTGCTTGAAGCCATCACCTGGGTGCTCTTCGGTAAGGCCCGCACCCAAAAGCAGCACCTGCCTTCTTCTGGGTCACAAGGGGAGTGTTCCGTCACCCTCGTGTTCGAACACGAGGGTCATCACTACACGGTGCGCCGGTCCATTGCCGGTGTGGCGTTCAACGTCAAAGCCCGAGTCACCCTTGGCGAACAGGTTGCTGCCGACGGCCCAACCGATGTCGATCGATATTTGCAATCGGTTCTTGGCATGGACGCCGTCGCCTTCCGAGCGTCCGTGTTCGCCGAGCAGAAGCAGTTGGCTGCCTTCAGCGATCAGGCGCCGGACAAACGCCGCCAAATGGTGTTGCAGCTCCTTGGCATCACCCCTGTCGAGCGGGCCAGAGACACCGCACGAAGTCACTCCAGAGAAGTTCAGGCACAGCTCGATCGTGCGGCACCATTGCTGTCCAGCGTCGCCGATGCTGAAGCCCGAGTTGTGGAGACGCTCGCCGCTGTAGCCATCGCCAAAGCGGCTGACGAAGCTGCCGCTCAGAAGGCCACAGCCGCTCTCGCCCGTGCCCGACTAGCACGATCTGCAGTCGACGCACTCACCGATGCGCGCGCCGCCGACGCGCTCATTCGCGAAAGGGGCAACGCCGTGCGCGTCCGGCGCGAAGAGCTCGCAACACGCGTCCAGCGGCTCACGGGCGAGCGCCAGCAGGTGCTCGCTGAACGTGACGCGTTCGGTGCTGCCGAGGCAGCGAGCGGAACAGACGAACATCTCTCCGAGAAGCTGTCCGAACAGCTTCGACTTCACAAAGTCATCGCCGCCGCAAATGGCCGCTTGGCCAAACTCCAGCCTCCAAAGCACGCAACCGGACCAAGCACCGATGACATCAGCAGCGCTCGCCACATCATGGACACGCTTGCGCTCCAACGCGCAACCCTCACCGGTCAGCTCGCCGGCGCAGACGACCGGCTCCAAGCCGCCCGGAACACTTCAGACGAGACTGCCGGGCTCGATGGCGCAGACGGCTGTCCCCTGTGCGGGCAACCGCTCGGTGAGAGCGTCGCGCAAATGCGCCAGCATCGGTCTGACGAAGTTGCGCAAGCTGCTTCGACCGTGGAACGGCTCCGGTCCGAGCTGGCTCAAGTCCAGCCGCAGTTGGTCGAGGCTCAGACGGCACTCGAAGCGCTCGAACGAGCATCAGCCGCCGCAGCCAAAGCAACCATCGAGGCTTCCCGCGTCGAGGCCGAACGCCTGGCCCAGGAACGCCTGATCGAAGATGCAGTCGCACTCCTCGGCGGGGTCGAACCCTCGGTTGAGCAACCCAGGCGACACATTCCTGCAACCGCCGAGACCGCCCAGCTCGAGCTTCGCCTCGCCGAGTCACGCCAAGCAGACCAACTCCGGGCAAACGCGCGGGCCCGAGCCGAACGGATCCCACGCATCGAGTCCGACATAAGGGAACTCAACGAAGCACTCGAAACAGCGTCATCGCAACGGACCGCTTTGCTCGCCGAGTTGAAGGCGCTGAATTTCGAACCGGCCAGATACAACGACCTCATCGCTGCAGCCACAACCGCCGACCTCGCCGGTGAAGCAGCCCGAGCCAGGGCAATCGCGGCGGGCAAAGCACTCGCAACGGAAGAAGCGTTGGCAACCTCGGCAGCACAAACACTTGAGACCGTGCAAGCGCAACACGCAACCATCGCCGAACAGCGCCAGGGGGCGGCCATCCTCATGCGCGCTGCCTCGCTTCTCCACGACTTCCGCCAATACATCGTTGGCCTTGTGGGACCCCAGTTACAGATTCAGGCTTCCGAGCTGTTCAACCAACTCACGGGCCATGAATACGACGGGCTTGAAGTAGATCCCGACACCTACGAACTCCGCGTCGTCGATCACGGCACGGCACATCCAATGGCACGCTTCTCTGGCTCAGAGGTCGACCTGGCCAACCTCGCGCTTCGTGTTGCCATCAGCGAGCAGGTTCGCTTCCAAGCTGGCGGGCAGGTCGGCCTGCTTGTGCTCGACGAAGCACTGTCCAGCCTCGATGCTGATCGAAAAGATCGTACCCTTGCGGCGCTGGCCCAACTCGGTGGCCGGTTCCAGCAGATCCTCGTCGTGACTCACGCTCCAGAGGTCAAAGAACAACTTCCCCAGGCCATCGAGGTAGTTCGCACCGGGCAGCGTCAATCAACTGCTCGCGTCATCGAAGCAGGGGTGTGAATCGCGACACGTACAGCAACGTTGGCTGAGAAGTTCGCGCAGGAGTTTCAGCCCGCATCCGTTCTTCACCGACAGATAAGAGCGTGTACTGTTCGCTCGCCGCCCCGCCCTCAAAGCGTTGCGGCAGATCATCGGAGCGCCCAGGTCGTGGGTGTTCGCCGGTGGGGGTCTGACCATTTCGGTTACTGCCTCCCAGTCGAACAATGCACTGATGATCGGTGGCCCGGACGCCAAGTAGAAAACGCCGAAACAAGTGCGCCTGCGTCTGCAGGTCGCAGTGTTTTGGCGGTGCCAACGGCGTTCGGGTCACCACTTCGGATGCACGATCAGCGCGCGCCGAAAGTGATCGAGTTGATCTACTTGCGGGATGCTGAACGTTCTTTCGACGTAGATGCTCCAGGTTGCGAGCGGGTACCGGTATGCTCCCGCCTCCAAGCCGGGCGACGTGAAACGAAAAGGTGTAGAGAAGTGGCTGCAGATGACGACGACTTCGAAGAAGAGACCGAGCTTGAGGCCGAGATGCCTGAGGGTGAAGGTGATTTCGAGGGAGAGTTCGACGGCGATCTCGAGGAAGCAGACCTCGAAGATGGCGAGTTCGACCTCGATGACATAGCCGACGACGAACTCGAAGGCGATCCTTTGGGTGACGACGATGCTGACGATGCTGACGATGCCTTGGTCGTCGACGATCTCGAGGTGCCAGAGCCAGAGCCAGTGCGGCCGAAGGCTGAAGACGAAGAAGAGGAAGAGGAAGACACCCTCGACCCCGACGACGTCGAGGCATCGCTCGACGACATTCTGAAAGACCGTTTGGTCATCGAAGAGGTGGAGGTCGATGACGACGAGGAACACCCCGACGTCGATGATCGAGGTTCGGAAACATCGGTAGTCATCCCGAAGCGCCCCGACGAGTTTGTGTGCCAGTCATGTTTCTTGGTGAAGCACCCCAGCCAGATGGCCGACAAGAACCGTCTTCTGTGCCGGGACTGCGTCTAGCGCCATGTTTGGTCTGCGTCTCGGCCCACCGAAGGCGCAGCGACACGAGCGCGAGTCCTGAACGTGGTTGCCACCCGTGCAGACACCGTTGAAACGGCCCTCACGTCCGCCGCAAGCGGCCGTTGGGGCCACGGTGCACTTGCTGGTGCAGAAACGCCAGACGCGCTCCACGCTGCCGATAGCGAGGACCCTGTTTCCCGGGATCCGGAGCGAGCGCTCACCGCTGCCGACGTCTTCGTGTTCGCCCCGTTGGGCCTCGCCATCCGCGTGGGCCAACTCCTTCCGGGCGCCATCCAGTCCAGCCGTGCGGAATACGCAAAGCGCGCCGCCACTGCGCAGCTCTTAGGCAAGTTCATCGTTGCCCAACAAAAACGCAAACGTCGGCTCGCTGCGCTTTCGGCAGCAACTTCAACAACAACTTCAACAACAACTTCAACAACAAGTTCCCCAACAGGTTCGGCCGGACATTTCGCCATCGGGTCATCGACGAATTCCACTCGTGCCGTTACCGAAGGCGCTGACGCGGCCATCGCCGCTGCAGACACTTCTGACACTTCAGACACCGCAGACACCGCAGACACGGACGAATTGCCCATCGCGGGATATGACACACTTCCGGCACGTTCGCTGCTGTCGTTGTTCGAAGGTCTCACCATCAACCAAATCGCGACGGTTCGCCGGTACGAACTTGCACACCGACGCCGCGAGACGGTGCTCACTCGCCTTACGCAACTTCAACAGGCCACTCAGGTGGGCCAGGATGGCTGACATGGCTCTCTCGGCGCTTCCTGTACCCGACCCTCAGGTTCGAGCAGTCACTGACGCAGACACCGACGAGATGGAACGCCTGTTCACCCTTGCCGCCGCCGAGCTTGCCGACCGAAAGGGAGCGTGGCTGTGGGAACGCGCTGACTCGCCGTTTTCGGGGCCGGTCGAAGCAGCCCGAGCTGCGACAGCACCGGCCGGATCATCATCGCACGGAGCCCATCAAGGCGATGAGGGGTCGCACTGGTTCACCACTGTTGGGCTGATCGACAACGTCATCGTCGGCTTTCTGCTTGCCGAACAAATCACCATGCACCGAGACGGTGACCTCGGCGTAGTGCGCGGGCTCTACGTCGAACCCGACGGACGTGGCATCGGCGTGGCGGACGCGCTCATCCTCGATGCACTTGAGCGGTTCAAAGCCGCGGGATGTGTCGGCGTCGACAGTTGGGCGTTGCCGGGCGAGCGGGAAACGAAGAACTTCTACGAAGCTCACGGCTTCACCGCCCGCACAATTACGGTGCACCACTCCTTCATCGAACCGAAGCACTTATCGAAGACCGCTGTGCTCGGAAAGTCCGAATCAGCTCAGACGCTCGATGCGACCTGAGGTTTGCGTCGGGGCAGTGGTTCGACGCGGGGAAGAGGTTCTGCTCATCCAACGAGCCAACCCACCGCAGGCCGGGCGTTGGTCCTTGCCCGGCGGCAGAGTCGAGTCAGGTGAGTCGCTGCACGATGCTGTGCGCCGTGAGGTGTTCGAGGAAACCGGCATCGACATCACCGTCCTCGGCTTCATGGAGGTCATCGAACGGCTCAGCCCCGAGCACCATTTCGTGATCCTGGACTATTTGGCGGAGCCCAGTCGATCTACATGGACCACTCTTCCGTGCGCTGCCACCGACGCGTCCGATGCGCGCTGGGTGCACCGAAAGGACCTTTCCCGATTCGACCTCACCGATGGTCTGTTCACCTTCCTGACGAACCACGGTCTAACGCAGGACGTCTAACGCCGGATGTCTGACGTGACTGGCCGCTAGCAGCCCTTCCACACAGGCGGCCGCTTCTCGATGAACGCCAGTGGCCCCTCGCGGAAGTCTTGGCTTGCAAACACCGGTGCCATCTCCGACGCCGTCAAGGCCCAGGCATCAGCGTCGCTCGCGTCTGCTCCGTTCAGCACGACATTGCGAGACGCCCGAACCGCCAGCGGCGCATTAACGGTGATTCGCTCGGCGAGCGCGAAGGCCGCTTCCACTGCTTGACCTGGTTCGGCAAGCACATTGACGAGCCCGAAGTGGTAGGCCCGCTCGGCAGAGATGGGATCGCCGGTCAACGCCAGCTCCATGGCGACGTTGCGGGGGAGAACCCGAGGTAGACGAAACAGCCCACCCGCAGCAGCGATCAACGATCGTTTCACCTCGGGGATACCGAAGCGTGCGGCGCTTGACGCCACGATCAAATCGCAGGACAACGCGATTTCGGTTCCGCCAGCAAGCGCAGGGCCGTCGCAAGCAGCGATGATGGGCTTGGTTCGTTGCCGGGTGACAATGCCCGCGAACCCACCCCGATCGGTACTCATCTGCCGAGCGTCGCCGGATGAAACGACCTTGAGGTCGGCCCCGGCACAAAAGACTGGTCCGCGCCCGGTGAGGATGGCGACCCACACATCGGGATTTGCCTCAACAGCATCGATTGCTTCCTCGATGCCTTTCGCCACAGCCCCGTTGACGGCATTGCGCGCGTCTGGGCGGTTGATCGCGATGAGCGCGACATTTCCGTGAATTTCGTAGTCGACCATCCGGCCGACACTAATCCGCGAGGTAGAACGCGAACACGAGCGCTCGAACCCGGCTCCGTCAGGAACCGGGTTCACAACGCAAATTCAGGCGTCGGCGCTTGGTTGTTCGGCCGGTGTTTCTGGCTGCACTGGTGCCGATTCAACCGGTGCCGAATCAACCGGTGCCGAATCACCCGGTGCCGATTCAACCGGTGCTGGTGCAGCCGCCGCGGGTGCCGACGGAGCCGGTGCCGGTGGGGCTGGGATTGGCCGTGGGGACCCAGCTCTACTGGGTTGCTCGACCTCGGATTCAACTGCGATCCCTTCGTTCACCGCTCGGCCGCGCCCGGGTGCCGACGGAGGCGGCGGCGGGGTAGCGCGTGACCGGGGAGGCGGCGGAATCGAAAGGCCGAGCAACTTCAGCAGGCTTGGGATGCGGTTGGACGCCTGTGCCGCTGCGGCAAGGAATGCCTCGGTAGTTTTGGTCGGCAGACCAGTTGCGTTGACGTCGCGACGGAACGGCGATTCCGCTGCAGCTTCGACCAAGGACAGCCAGCGTTCCGCTGGCGTTTCGGAAGACAACTCTGCGTTGGTCGCCGCCACAAGCCGGGCAGTGAGCTCTGGCGACAACTTCGCTGACGGGTCTGGGACCCGGCCGGCCAGCCGAACGCCGCGGACCAACTTGCCATCGGTCAGCGAAGCCTCGATGTCTGCAAGCCACTGTGCGCGCTGGCCTTCGACCCGCTCGGACAAGCGGGCACGAAGCTTCGCAGCCATCTCTCGTGACGCATCGTCGCGCGCGACACCGTCGGCCTGCGAAACAGCCTGGCGAAGATCTCGCATGGAGATATCGGAAGCTTCGAGCGCTGCCTGGGCACGGTCGAGCCAGTCCGCCTGCTTCACCTGAGGAAGCAACCGGTCCGCCATAGCCAGCAAAGGCCCAGACGGAACCTCGTTCTGGCCAGCGGCTTTGAGCTGAGCGTTCTGGTCGATGATGGCCTGCCGTACGGCAGGAATACCGCCGCGGAACAGCTGCTCGGCGACAGGGCGTTCCTCAACGGGAAGCAGGTCGATGAGCGACTCACGGTGGACACGCTTGACCGTGAGCCGCTTCTGCGTGTCGCGGGCTGGCCGTTCGGGGCGCTCTGGACGCGGGCCGCGCTCGGGACGAACAGGACGCTCGGCACGGTCTGGACGAGGACCGCGATCTGCACCGCTTGGACGGGCCGCACGGTCTGCGCGCGGTCCACGGTCTGGGCGCGCACCACCATCACGACCACCATCAGGACGGGGACGACGTTCCCGACGCTCGCCGTCACTGCGACCGCGACCGCCTTCTGCGTACTGCACGTTGATCGTTGGATAGTCCGGCTCTGGACGGCCTTGGATCTCCACGGTCTCTGGCCGTGCCTTCACCGACTTTGGTGGGACTACAGAAACAATGGAGACGCTGTCAAGCAGACGCTCGAGTTCGGCGCGAATCACATCGCCCACTCTGGCGCCCTCGTACAGCAAAGAGCTGTCGAGCGTTCCTTTGGGTTGGCGAGCACCAGCGGCACGCCACGTCCACGTGCCGTTGCTCTCGCTGGTCAATTCGATGTCAATGCGCTGGGACATACGGTGGAACAAGCTAGTCCAGCCCTCGACCCCGCTTGAGATGCCAAACGGCAAAACCGGCCTTCAGGTGCGTCGCACTGCCAGAATGCTGTTGTGATCTCCCTCCCAGCAGGCTTCGTTGCACACGTCGCAAACATCGGCATCAAGGACGCAACGACTGATTTCCTCGTCATTGCGGCACAACAGACCGTTCCCGGTACCGGGGTGTTCACACAGTCACGCTTCGCTGGTCCGTCGATTGGCTTGTCGCGCCGAGCCGTTGCTGACGGGCAGCTCAAGGCATTCGCTGTGATCTCGAAGAATGCAAACGTGGCCAACGGCAAGCCGGGCGCTGAGGATGCCGACGAGATTGTCCGATCGCTCGCAACCCTGCTTGGGTGCCAGTCCCACGATGTGCTGTTGGCCTCGACCGGTGTCATCGGTCGGCGCTATCCGATGGAACGCATCCGTGATCACATCGCCGCAATGGACGTGCCGTTCACCACCACAGATGCCACCGAGTGCGCCAAGGCGATCATGACTACCGACACCAAGGTCAAGGTCGCCCAAGCACATGTGGGCAGTGCATCCATCGTCGGGATTGCCAAAGGCGTCGGGATGATCGAACCAGACATGGCAACACTCATTACGTTGTTCATGACCGATGCACGGCTTGCCCCCGGCGAGCTTCGCCCTATGTTCAAACGGGTCATCGACAAGACGTTCAACTGTGTCTCCATCGACACTGACACTTCGACCTCTGACACGGCAGCGATGATGGCTTCGGGGCTGGCCGGGGCGGTTGACCGTGCAGCGTTCGAGACGGCGCTCGAAGCAGTTGCCCTGTCCCTCACGAAGCAGATCGCACGCGACGGCGAAGGTGCAACCAAGCTCCTCTCCGTCACCGTGGACTACGCACGAGACGTCGAACAGGCGAAGGTTGTTGCCAAGGCGATCGTTAACTCGCCTCTGGTAAAAACAGCTGTTCACGGGGCTGACCCCAACTGGGGTCGCGTCGCGATGGCGATCGGCAAATGTCAGCAATACACCGATATTTCACCGGACCGCGTGGTGATTCGATTCGGAACCCAAGTGGTCTATCCCGATCAGGTCGGCGAATCGGGTTTGAGTGCGCTCGGCAGCTATATGGCCGGCGACGACGTGCACATCCACGTATCGCTCAACACTGGCAACGACCGGTCCACCGTATACGGCTGCGATCTCTCCGACGGTTACGTGCGCATCAACGGCGACTACACAACCTGACCCTGTGGCAAGGCGGTCGTGGCGCGTTCGCGCTCCTGCACCAGCACGGCCGCCGAACGGCGCAATGACTGCGGCTCCGATGAGTAGCCCAACCCCTAGCCCAGCGCCGCCATCGCCGCCCTTTGCCATCCGCGAACCAAAGACGATGTATCCGGCCCAGCACGCTGACGCACCGAGCATGAGTAACACCCCAACTGGGTCTCCGACAGAACTGGAACCCGGCCAACGCCACCCGCTGCCAGCGACAGCGCCACCCAGTTGTGGCTCGAAGCCATCACACCATTGTGGTCACCGCAGCGCGAGCCTGGTGACCATGTCGTCATCGCAGACCGACGCCGACCCGCAACACCGGCAAGTGGACGTTGGAGCGTCGCCCGTGCAGCTTTGTCGTTGGTGTCGCCGACCAGTGAACCAACTTGGCCGCGGACGCCCGAGGGCGTTCTGCAAACGAAGTTGCAGGCAGCGCGATTTCGAAGCCCGCACCCGCGCCGCTTCGCACGGGCTGGACGAAGCGCAGCTGATTGTGACCCGCTCTTCGTTGAATGATTTGCAGGACACGATTTACGTGTTGCAGTGCGCCGTCAACGACTTCGACAAAGACTTTCCCAGCGGAGCGAATCGGGCCGAACGGACAGAATTGATTGACGCGCTTGGTTGGCTGTTGCAGGCGGCTCGGCCGGTCGTTGATCACCCAAGTCTGCAGTAGTCGGTAACAGTGCAACGCGGTCTGAATCAGTGCGACATCTGCATCAGGCGACTGACAGCTTCATCGATGATCTCGTTGCGTTTGCAGAACGCAAAGCGCACATACTTCTGTCCGTGAGTCGGGTTTGCGTAGAACACCGAATTGGGAATCGCCACGACGCCACTCCGATGAGGAAGGCTCCGACAAAATTCCATGGCGTGTTCGTCGGTCAGCGAGCTGATGTCTGTCGTAACGAAATACGTGCCCTTCGGGCGGTACACCGTAAAGCCTGCGGCTTCGAGCCCCAGCAGGAGCTTGTCTCGTTTCGACTGAAGGTCGGCGGCGAACGCTGCGAAGTACCGAGCTCCCAGCCCGAGCCCGACCGCAGCGGCGTACTGGAACGGTCCGCTCGACACGTATGTCAGGAACTGTTTCGAGGTTCGGACTGCGCTGACGAGCGCCGCCGGACCGGTGACCCAACCAACTTTCCACCCGGTGAAAGACAGCGTCTTGCCTGCCGAACCAATGGTGACCGTGCGGTCGAACATTCCCGGGAGTGAGGCGATGGGTACGTGAGCCACACCGTCGAAAGTGAGGTGTTCATAGGCATCGTCGGCGATGACGATCAGGTTGTGTTGGATGGCCATCTTCGCGATTGCATCAAGCGACTCCCTGGAAAACACAGTACCCGTAGGGTTGTGCGGGCTGTTGACCACGATCGCTTTTGTCCGAGGTGTGATAGCGGCCGCAAGCTGCCCTGAATCCGGTTGAAAATCTGGCGCCCGCAACGTGACCGGTACAAGTCGTGCGCCGGCCAGCGCGACTCCGGCGGGATAGCTGTCATAGAAGGGTTCGAAAACGATGCATTCGTCGCCGACATTCAGCAGGCTGAGAAACGACGCTGCGAGCGCTTCAGTAGCGCCGCAGGTCACCAGTACGTCGGTGTCTGGGTTCAGCTCTACACCGTAATACGCGCGCTGATGATCGGCGACGGCAAGGCGCAGCTCAGGAACACCAGGCCCTGGCGGGTACTGGTTACCTTTGCCAGTCCGGATCGCTTCGATGGCAGCATCTAGGACCTCTTGGGGGCCATCGGTGTCTGGAAAGCCTTGCCCGAGGTTGATCGAGCCGGTGGATGCCGCCAGCGCAGACATTTCCGCGAAGATGGTGGTGCCAAACCCGTGCAGCTTTTTGGTCAGGAAGGGGTTTTCGTCGGTCGGCACACCGTCATCGTACGGCGATCCGACTGATCGGAATGATGGGCAATCAGCCGCAAGGCGCAGTCCGGAAGCGCGCAATGGCGGCACGAACTTCGGGAAGCAGCGCCCGTGCGAACTTCGCTCCGCCGGAAACAGATAAGTGTGTGTCGTCGGAGTAGTCCGCAGCAGTCAACTCGCCGCCATCGGCGAGCATGCGGGTAAAGACATCGGCGACGAACAACCGGTCGTCGGGTTTTTCCCCCATCGACAGCACCGTGGAGTTGATGCCTGCCCGATGACCGAAGGGTTGCTTGGACTTCACTTCGGGAAAGCGCGGCGGCAGCGTGCCCATCACGATGACGGCCGCTGGTGCCAACTGCTGCAACCGGGCGACCAACTGGCGGTATTCGTCTGGAGTGCCGCCGTTCGTACCGAGGTTCAGCACGATGACGTCGGGACGGGCAACGGGCGCTATGGCGTCGAGGGACGCTGTGACGGCGCTCACACTGATGCCACCAACCCCTGAGTGCGAGAACTCGCCCGGTTCTTCAGTCATCGGCACAGCACCCCAGTCTGAGGTGGCACCAGCCGCGCCGATATGGCCGCGAAACACGACGTCGCGGATACCCTCGCTCCGCAACGACCGAACTAACGGGTAGCGGTAGGAATCAGAAAAGCCGACCGGGTCGCCGTATCCGCCGACGGTGAGCGAATCGCCGAGGGGCCATAGGCGGATCGGAGCGTTCTGTGGTCGGCAAGGGTTAGCCGAGACCACTGCTGCATTTGGGTCTACTGGCGCCCCGGCTACGCCCGAAGGCGATGTCTGCGGAGGGGCGAACACGGAGGACCGAACGGTGACCGAGGTAACGATGCTTCGTTTTCGGACTCCCTTCAGTACCTCGGTAATGGTGACTCGGGTGACCTGCGGATTCCACAGAGACGAAGTGACTCGGGCCACCCCGAACACATCGGCATTGGCCCAGCCGAGAGCTGCTTGCGAGGATTCGATCGCTGCGACAGCGCCTTTTCGAAGGTTCTTCACGGTGATGGTGAATGGCTCCCCGACGTCGACGGCTTTCGGTAGCGAAGCCACGATCGCCTTCAACTTGGCAGGCTTCTTTGTGGCCGCAGACGAGGTTTCGACCGACCCACCAACCGCCAAAACCACAGCGATCGCAGCAATCACCCGACCAAGCCGAAATGACGGAGAAACCCACCGACTCTGTGCAACAAAAAGCATCCGACCACGCTACCGGCCAATTCGACCTTTTGGTTGAAAATCATTCAGTTAGATGATGGCCCATATTTGTAGATACGAGGAATGCCGCGTCCACCGCGCGTTGGCGATCAACGGCCAGCACTTCGATGAAGAAGTTCTCGAAGGCCACCAGGGCAACGCCAAGACCGTCGACGGTTCCGGCGATTGCGACACCGCCATCGACTCGCAAAACCTTCGTGTCCACGAACCCAGCGCTCGCACGTCGGACGCTCGCCTGCAACACGTCTGGGCGGATGAATTTCGGGTCAGCTACCAACGCAAGCACTAAGGCAACAGTTCGGTTGTCGGCGGTGGTCTTCATTATCCGAGCATCACCGGCTATGTACACGTCGACCCGAAGGCTGGAGTTGAGGTCCAGCCTCAGCGCTTCGACGTTCGCCGACATGGCAAGGTCCGAGTCAAATCGCCAAATGTCGCGCGGCAGAAACATGCGGGCAAACGAGGCTCGGATCGTCTCGGCCGTCAGCGCAGTTGTCGGAGGAGCAGTTGGCGCTGGCTGAGCCACCACCACAGAGGGCACCGGTGCCAACGCATTGGGGTCGGGGACAATCGCTGCAACTGTCGTCGGCGGCGGCGGAAGAACAGGAGGAAGTGTCGAGCTGGATACGGCGACCTTCCTGCTGGACTTTCGCTTCGTCGTCGTCACCTTCTTCTTTTTCGTGACTGCTTCGGCCGGTCCGTTCGTGCTCCCGACGAGCACACCTACCGCGAGGGCCGCCGCTGCGGCCCGACTCACAAACTTGCTCATATCGCTGTCCTAGCCACTCCTACATGACCCGCCATTCAGGTCTGTCACAGTCTCCCAGCATGTCCACAAAACGCTTCATCAATCGAAGCGAAAGGCCGAGGAACTCTTCCGGCGGCCACACCCACGCACGTTTGCGCGGCCAGGAGATGTAGCTACCATGGACTCACCCGATGAATCCTATGAATAGCCCTGTCAGTACTGACCGCCCAATTTCCGTTGCAGCGCTGTATCGGTTCACGAGGTTCGCCGACCCGCACGTGCAGCAGGCCCAACTACTCGCTGCATGCAACGACTTGGCCATCCGCGGCACCTTGCTCTTGGCCCAGGAAGGCATCAACGGAACCATCGCTGGCCCTCAGGCAGCCATCGAGGACGCCATCCGGATCATCAAGACTCTGCCGGGCTGCGACCGTCTTGACGTGAAATATTCTGCCGCATCGGCAATGCCATTCTTCCGAATGAAAGTGCTCGTCAAGCGCGAAATTGTGACGCTCGGCATTGAAGGTCTTGACCCAACAATAACCGTCGGCACGTATGTCGCGCCCTCGGAATGGAACCGCCTGATAGAAGACCCAGACACGGTTGTCATCGATACCCGTAACGCTTATGAAACCGACATCGGGACCTTTCGTGGCGCAGTCGATCCGCGAACCGTGTCCTTCAGAGATTTTCCGGCGTGGTTCCGGTCTCATCGTGATGAATTGCTCGACGGTAAGCGTCGGGTCGCCATGTTCTGCACGGGTGGAATTCGTTGCGAGAAGTCGACTGCTTTTCTGAAATCCGAGGGAATCGACGAGGTGTACCACCTCGATGGCGGCATTCTGCGGTATCTCGAAGACGTCCCACAGGCGGACAGCATGTGGGAAGGGGAGTGTTTCGTATTCGACCAACGGGTCAGCGTGGGCCATGGCCTGTCCCTCGGCACGTTCGGCCGTTGTCATGGCTGCCGCAGCGCATTGAGCGAACAAGACATGACTTCGCCGCTGTATCAAGAAGGCATTTCGTGCCCTCGGTGCCACGACGAGATCGATGACACCCGCCGGGCTCGATTCGCCGAGCGCCAACGACAGATTCTGTTGGCTGCAGCGCGCGGCGAAGCACACGTTGGCGTATCGCGACCGCGCAGCTCGAACCATAAGTCGAAGGCCGACTAGTTCAGATCCACACCTCGCCAGAGGTTTCTGGCCATGGAGAGTGGCCGACTGGTTTACCAGATTGAATTGGCCGATCTCGGTAGGTTTCCTCCGCTGTGCCACACGTTGGGCACCATGCGCGCCACTGCAAGGCTGTTCCGCACGCGCCATGAGTGCGGTCGTGAAGGCCGGTGCGCTGTTCAGCGCCTACTTCGCCCTCGCGTTCACCCCACGCCTCGAGTGAGCCAAGCACGGCAGAGAGCTCCCGGCCATCCCTGGTCAGCGAGTAGCGAAGTCGGCGCGGGCGGTCTTGATACGGCTCGCCCGCAATCAGCCGGGCGGCTTCAAGGTGGCGGAGCCGCGCCGCTAGCACGTTCGGAGCGATCGCCGACCCGTCGTCGCGAGCCGACAGCCGATCAGCTAGCTCGTTGTACCGGAGATCGTTATCCATCAGCGCGGCAACGATGAGCAACGACCATCGATCGCCGATCACAAGGAGCGCTCGGTCCAAACCAGAGGATCGCATCCGACCAGTGTCGCGCCGAGCGTGCCGTGATGATTCAGGTTCGTGATGGTTCAGGCATTGGTTACAGCTCGTTCGCGTCCCACTATCTCGAAGGAACCACTTAACTTGCATTTTGCAAGTAACTATCGGGAGTGCGCATGTCACCTACCAACTCACATCTCCACGGCCTACAGGCCGACATCCGATCAGCTGCCGGGCCAATCAGACTCGCAACCGTTTCGCTCGGCCGAGACAGTCGCGCCAGCGGTTTTGTGATCGCGCCCAACACGGTCCTCACAAACGCGCATGCTGTGCGCGATCGCACCATTCAGGTCAGCTTCGCTGATGGGCACACGGCTCAAGGTTCGGTGATTGGAGCGGACCCCGAAGGCGACCTGGCAGTCATCCAAGTCGACACCGCAGACATCGGTGCGTTGTCATGGTCCGAGGTCGCTCCTGAGCCGGGCATCATTGTGTTTACCGGGCACGGCCGATCCGGAGTCTCTCTCGGTCTCGTCACGGCGACGGGCAACCGGTTCCGCGGTCCGCGCGGTCGAATCGTCACGAATGCGTTCGAGCACAACGCACCGCTCAATCGCGGCGGATCAGGTGGGCCGGTCGTCAACGTCGACGGACAAGTTGTCGGCATCAACACTTCTCGGACCGATGCTGGTTACCAAGCCATCGCGGCCTCAGAAGACCTCCACCGTCGAATCTCCGCGATGACCGCTGGCAACCAGGTTGACCGCCCGACGCTCGGCATTGCAATCGTCGATGCAGCGATGGCTCGCCAGGTTCGTCAGGCAGCAGGGCTGCCTGAGCGAGATGGGGTTCTGATCAGCGCAGTCGCGTCCGCGTCTCCCGCAGAACTGGCAGGGCTGTCACAAGGCGACCTCATCGTTCGGATCGGCGAGACTCCCGTCGAAAGCATCGACGACGTACACACCGGGTTGAGTGAGTCGCCTGTTTCAGTTGTGCTGCATGTCGTTCGGGGCACGGCTGAGCGAACCGTCGAAGTGCGTTTCGACAAACCGACAATGTAAGCGCCACCGGTGCCTGGATCAATTGACCAGCGTCGACCGCCCAGCCCAATACGGTTCGCGAAGTTTGAACTTCTGCAGCTTCCCTGTTGCAGTTCGGGACAGTTCGGACCGAAATTCCACGCTGGTCGGGCACTTGAAGTGCGACATGCGCTCTCGGCAAAAGTCGATCACTTCTCGTTCGGTCGGCCCCTCGGTGTCGGGGCGCAGTACCACAAGCGCCTTAATTGTCTCGCCCCACTTTTCGTCAGGGACGCCGATCACTGCGCATTCCGCCACTGCGGGGTGCTGGAACAAGCAGTCCTCCACCTCGATGGACGACACGTTCTCGCCGCCCGAAATGATGACGTCTTTCTTGCGGTCAGCAATGACAAGGTAAGCGCCGTCAAGGTAGCCCCCATCACCGGTGTGGAAGTAGCCGTCTCGCACGGCCTTGGCCGTCTCTTCGGGTTGTTCCCAGTACCCCTCGAAAACCACGTTGCTACGTGCGCATATCTCGCCTTCCTCGTCGATGACGAGCTTTACACCGATAGCAGGCGCACCCGCACGTGACAGCAGGCGAGACCGTTCCGCAATGTCGAGTTGCTCATACTCAGCACGCATACGATTCATGGTGAGCAACGGCGAGGTTTCAGTGAGCCCGTAGATCTGGATGAACTCCCAGCCAAGTTCGGCTTCGACGCGCTCGATGGTCTTCGAGGGCGGCGGAGCACCGGCCACAACAATTCGCATCAAGTCACGACCCGGCACTGAGATTCCGGCTTCGCGTCTCTTCACCCCGGCATCAAGTGTCATCGAGACAACAGCTGGCGCTCCGCACGCAAAATTGATGCCGTGGCGTTGCACGCGCTCAAGGATCTGTTCCCCGTCGACCTTGCGGAGAACAATGTGGGTGCCGCCCATTCCGGTGACCGCATAGGTCTGCCCCCAACCGTTGCAATGGAACATCGGGAGCGTATGCAGGTAGACGTCCTGGTCGCTCACCGAAGCGTGCCACCCAAACGTGACGGCGTTTGTCCACGCGTTGCGGTGCGTGATCTGCACCCCTTTGGGCCGGGCGGTCGTGCCGGAGGTGTAATTGATGGTTGCGGTTGCGTCTTCGTCTGGTGACCAAGGGGTAGGTGCAACAGCGCCGTCTGGCAGCGGGGCGAACACTGCAGCGTCGGACACTCCATCGAGAATGAACCGGTGCTCGACCTCGACGTCTTTGGTCACCTCGGCCTGGTCCGGGTCAACGAGCAAGACCCGCGCCCCGCTGTGTTTCACGATGTACGAAATTTCCTCGGCGTTCAGACGAAAGTTGACCGGCACGAGAACACGGCCATAACTCGACGTACCCCAGAACGAGATCAGGAACTTTGCCGAGTTGGGCGACACGATGCAGACGCGGTCGCCGACTTCGATGCCCAGGTTCTCAAGAAAGCTGGCCATGCCCTGCACCCGCGCGCCCATTTCCCCATAGGTCAGTGTGCCGAGCGCACCCACCGCTCCGGGTTCGTCTACCACCGCAACGCGGTCCGTGTACACGTTGACGGCGCGGTCCAAAAAGTCAGCGACGGTAAACGGGACTTTCATATGGAATCCTTCTGATGCTCTCGGGCAGAATCGGACCGCCGGGAAAGATTGCTAGCAGACGCATTGTTGCGCACCGGGTCGGTGAACGCCTCTTCGATCTTGCTCGCTTCGCCGAATGGATTCTCCGTGCGACGAACGGCCGCGCCCAGCCTGATGAGTTCGGCTTTCATCGATAGTTGCGAGACAGCCCGAGCGCCTCAGGAACGTGCATCGTCAGCATCATCCCGGAGACATCCTTCGGTTTGGAAGCGGTCGTAAGCTTCGACACAATCACCATGGTCGCAAACGCTGTCGGAATGGTCCAGATCGCAGGTTGGGCCAGCACAATCTTTGGCCACCCTGTCAGGTCAGGGCCGAAAAGCGTCAGCGAAACGGAAAAGGTGGCCAGCCCAGCGCCGACAACCAGCCCCGTGATCGCTCCTCTGGCTGACAACCCTCGCCACCAGATCCCAAGAATGATCAGTGGGGAGAACGACGACGCTGCGATCGCAAATACCCACGAGACAAGTTGGTTGATATCAATCGTTGCGACGCGCAGCCCAACCAGCCCAGTCACCAACCCGACGATCACGGCACCGAGACGAAAGCCTCGTTTGTCGCCGGACAGCAGATCTTGGGACAACGCCCCAGCTGCGCTGATGGTGAGGCCTGAGGCAGTCGACATGAACGCAGCAAATGCACCACACGCCACGAGCCCGGTAAGAAATCGACCGAGGGCGCCCGAAAACACGCTCTGAGGCAGCAACAACACCACGGTATCGGTACTGTTGGAAGCAAGCAGTTCCGGCATGTACAGCCGACCGAAGGCCCCCAAGATCGGCGTCAGCACATAAAAGGCGCCAAGCAACACGATGACGAACACCGTCGTGCGGCGCGCAGCTCCTCCGTCAGGGTTTGTGTAGAAGCGCACCAGGATGTGCGGTAGCCCAACGGTGCCGACCACTTGTGCCAGGACGAACGACACCAGCGAATACGCCGGGTAGTTCAGCAAACTCATCGACGAATCGATCGGCTTCGACCACACGTCGACGGCTCCAGAAGCAACAGGCCAGCTCTCGCGACGCGCAAAGAAGTGGCCGGCGATGAACAACGTGGGCACCGCCAACGCTGCCCACTTCAGCCAGAACTGAAAACTCTGCACGAAGGTGATCCCCCGCATCCCTCCGGTTGCAACGTTCACCGTGACAGTGATGGACACGAGTAAGACGCCAACCCAGTAGGGCGCACCGGTGAGCACTCGCAGCGTGACACCAGCTCCACGCATCTGCGGGACCAAATAGCACCCCGATACAAGAACAACCAGAAACGACGAGACCCTCCGGGCGACACTGGACCCCAGCCGGCCTTCTGCAAAGTCCGAAATCGTGTACGCCCCGAAACGCCGGAGCGGTGCAGCGACGAAGAACAGCAGTAACAAGTATCCGGCCGTGTAGGAAATCGGGTACCAGAGCATGTCGGCCCCGTACTTCATCACCAGGCCAGCAACACCAAGAAACGATGCAGCCGAAAGGTACTCACCGCAGATTGCAGCTGCGTTGCGACGCGGTGAGACAGAGCGAGACGCTACGAACAAGTCGGAGGCCGTGTGGCCTTTCCGAATTCCGAACGCCCCAAGGCCGAGCGTCGCGACGATGGCGATGCCGATCGCGACGACAGACGTGGTTCCGTTGGTCGCGCTGAGCATCACGAACGCCAAGAGGACCACCGACTGTTGCGTTCCACCGGACGATTCACGTTGTCCGAGACCTGGTGCTGGCCTCAGGCCGGGGGTCCGTTCGGGGGTCGCCGACGAGTTCCACGAACTCGGCCTCGGTGCGGCCTGCACGCCTGACGAACGCAACGGCGACCAAGGCAAAAAGCAGGTAGACCCCAACACCGAGAACGAACCACGCAATTGGTACGCCAATGAATTGTGTCCGACGGAGGTTGGGCCACACGATGAGGATCAGGGGAGCGCTGATGAGCAGTGTCACCAGCACCAGGAGAAACCGCAGGCTGAGCAGGAGCTGGGTTCGCACGAGTGACTGCAGGTAGGCATCACCGATCGGGGTTCGCTCCGCAAGTTCCGACACCGGCCGAAGTCCGGTGGCCCGAGTGGGGTCTCTGCGAATCACGACACGTTGTGGAACGTCCTGAAGGTCTTGCGTGTGCGTGACGACTAGCTCCACTGGACTTGGCACCTCGTTGGCCCCAGATTGTTCGGTCACCGACGTCCCCTACGGGCAGCATCTTCGAGCAGACGCACCCGCAGGTGGGGCCCAAGCCTGCGGCTGACAGGCAGAATCCGGTCGCCGATGCGAACCAAGTAACCCCGCCCGCGTTCGATGCGGACTTCGTCAATGTGCGCAAGCGACACGAGGTAGCTGCGGTGGATTCGGACAAACCCTGCTGAGGCCCACCGCTCTTCCAAGGTGGCCATCGCAACTCGCACCAGCACACTTGACCCACGAACGTGGAGCCGAACGTAGTCGCCGCTCGCAGACACGAACATGACGTCGCTGCGATGGATCATCCGTATGCGCCCGCCAACTTCGAGCGAAATCATCTCCCCGTCGAACTGACTCTTGTCATCGTGATCCGTGGCCGGATTTTTGGCCAGATCTCTGGCTGAATCTCTGGGTGGGTCCGGAACTGCGGCCGCAGCCACGCACCCAAACTCGCCAACTCCGACGCCTCCAGGTGATTCGGAGGGAACAGCAGGCGTCGAGGCCGCTTGCGGCTGGCCGGAGCGGCGCTGCGCCGCTTTGGCCAACGCGACAGCCAGCCGCTCTCGGCGCACGGGTTTCAGCAGGTAGTCGACGGCATCGATGTCGAACGCTTCGACCGCGTGGCTATCGAAAGCAGTCACGAAGACAATCGGCGGGGGAGTACGAAATTGATTGAGCACTCGTCCCAGTTCGAGCCCATCAAGGCCAGGCATTCGTACATCCAAAAAGACAACATCGAAAGCCGATGCACGAAGAGCGCGCAGCGCGTTGTCTGCGTTCTCGGCCTCGACGACCTCAGCGACCTCAGCGAACGTCTTCAGTTCGAAGACCAAGTCGGCCAACGACGGTGCTTCGTCATCAACGCAAAGCACGCGAATGGGTCGGAGCGGGTGGGGCTGATTGAGGTCAGGAGTCATCGTCGAACTCCTGGGCGATATTTAGGGGCACGGACCGTCACTCGGGTGCCGGCACCAAGTGCGGTCTCCACAACCAAACCGTACGACGGGCCGAAGATGTTCCGCAACCGTTCATCAACGTTGTACAGCCCGACATGGTCGCCTTCCTCGCTGTCGCCGTTCATGTACCCCTGGAGGACAGCCGGGTCAGCGCCCACTCCGTCGTCTTCGATCACGATGATGCAGTCATTCGATTCGGCCTTGGCCTCAATGGTAAGTCTGCCGACCCCAACGCCGCGCTCGATGCCGTGCCGGACCGCATTTTCGACGAGGGGCTGAACGACAAGGAACGGAATGACCACCTGGAGCACCTCCGGCGCAACCCTCACCTCAACATCGAGCCGATCCCCGAAGCGAGCCTTTTCCAAGGTGAGGTAACGCTCTATTGATCGGAGTTCCTCTGCGACTGTGGTGAACTCCCCATGACTTCGCAAGGAGTATCGGGTGAAGTCGGCAAATTCGAGGAGCAGTTCGCGGGCGCGGTCAGGGTCTGATCTGGTGAAGGACGCAATGGCTGTCAGAGCGTTGTAGATGAAGTGTGGACTGATCTGCGCGCGTAGTGCTCGCAGCTCGGCACGGGCCAGGCGCACGCGGTTCTCGTCCAGTTCTGCCAGCTCGATCTGGCTGGTGATCCACGCCGCGACTTCAGACATCGACCGAATCAGCCCAGCACTGCCTTCCGGATCGAAGCCGATCAGTACACCGCCGACGGCACCCCGGACCGATATCGGAACGGTCACCGCCGCACGGATCGGGCACCCGTCACGATCGCAGCGAAGCGCGCGGACATGGCTCCGACCGTCTTCGAGCGTCTCTGCCGCAATGGAAAGCACATCCGTTTCGTGATGCCCGGACCTACCGGCGAAACAGAGCACCTCGATGTTCGATGCAACCGCAATAGCCCGAGTGCCGACCAGCTCCAAGATGGCCGGAGCCGCACGTTGGAAGGCCGCAGCCTCGAATCCTTTTCGCAACGATGGCGAGGCGAGGTTCGCCGTTTGCAGCACGTGAAACGTTGCCTGAGTGGAATCGGCGACGAGCGAACGACGACGAACTGACCAGTAGATGACGCCAGCCAGCACTGCCGCGACGGCAAGGAACGAGGCAAGACCCGCAATCACATTGGCCATGCTGGCTCATTTCTCTTGTCGTACCTGGAAATCGGTCTGGAATCAGGCAGCAAGCGACCCCGCCGGTCCCGGCGGGGTCGTTCACTACAACGGGTTGGGGAACGTCAGTTCTTGCGGTAGTCCGCTGCGATTGGTGACCCATATTCCTTTGCAAGCAAGGAGATGGCGAGCAACTTGGAGCCGTCGGCCTTGAAGATTGAATTCTTCGGCGCAGGGTTGCGCTTGGTCAGGTCGACAGAAGCGCCGATACCGCCCAGGTCTACTGTTCCAATTTCGTTCGCTGCCTTCAAGATGCCGTCGCGGCTGAGGTCACCGTTGCTGACAGCCTTTTCTAGGACTGCCTCGACAACCTTGGCCTGCGCGAATCCCCAGATGTTGCCGACGTCAGGGTTGGCGACGTAGTTGGCAAAGCCGTTGTTCTTCAACGTCTCGATCAGTTCCTTCATCCCGGGGTTCGACGTGTCGCCCCACTCGCCCCCGTCACCGGACATCCACACGAACTTTTCGTAGAGAGCCGACGTCGCTGGTGTGATTTGTTTGTCCGAGAAGGTTGGCGACATCAGGATCCACTGAGGCGTGTAACTGTTCTGCGACCCTTGGACCAGCAGCGCCGTAGCCTGAGCAGGACCCGTGGTTACGTAGACAGCGTCACACTTGGCATCGCGAAGGCGCACTGTCACGGCGGCCATGTCGGCCTGCGAGGCAGGAACGGTCTCGATTGTTCCAAGCTTGAAACCAAGCTTCGACTGTGCGAACTTCACGCCTTCAGAACCAGTTTCACCATATGCGTCCTGACGACTGACGGCGCAGATGGTCTTGTCCTTGCCGACCTTGTCCAGGTAGTACGCAACGCCGTTGATGGCCTGCACCTGGTAGCTGGACATGATCGGCAGCATGTTCTTCTTCGAGATCCACTTGGCGTCGAGTGAACCGGGGCTGGCAACGAGCTTGTTCTGCTCGTAGAGCGGCAGCAGCGCTTCGTTCACCGGCGTTCCCAGAACCGATGCGAACAACACAACCTTGTCCTTGTTCGCGTTCAATGCCTGAACCGCCAGGTTCGGGTCGTAGTTGACCTCGGCCTCTTCAATCTTCACCGGATACTTGCTGGCGATGCCGCCACGTGCGTTGACAGACTTGAAGTACGAGTCGATCGACGCGCCGATTCCCTTGCTGATTGGACCCCAAGCAGCGTTGGTCTTCGAGGTGATGTTGCCAATCGTGATCGTCTTGCCGTCAAAACCAGGGCCGGTCTTGAGCGATGCAGCAGCAGGAGCCACCGCGCCGGCGGCGGCTGCCTTCACGGTCGTTGGTGTGGCTGGTGCGGCGGCCCAAACCTTCTTGCGGCCCTTGGTGGCACATACCAATGCACCGGACTTTTCGCCGACCTTGGTGCACGAACCTCCGGCTTTCGCTGCTGCGAGGCTGATGCTCGGCAGCGCGGTGACGGCGAATATGGCACCGGCGGCAACTGCGATGGACTTCTTCATGGGAATCTCCTGACGCGAGCCGGCGGAAGAGCCGGCAGCCACAGCCCCCGCTGTGACGACAGTCACGGACCGTAAAGATGAGCAACCCGCGGGCACAACACGCCATCGCCCAATTCACCTTCGAGGCGTTCCACCGGTAGTTCGCCACGCTGAACGGTGGGTCGCCTTCGCCATAACCACGAGGAAAACGGAAATCGCCCCAACTCTAACCGTCTGGCGCAGAAACTCGATATTCGGCGACGGCTCCTTGCCGTTCGGCGCTGCATGCACGACATCCGTCGCTGTGCGCTTCCCGAGGCCTCGGAGCTGGTGTCAACTTCGTGATCCGTGACTGCCGTCACAGGTCCACAACAACGGACCCACGAACGAGAAGGAATCCCTTTGCCGCCCGCTTCCTCGCCCACCCCAATCTTGGAAGTTGCCAACGTCGGCGTCGTCTATGGCGGTGCCATTGAGGTGCTCCGTGGCGTTTCCCTCAAGGTAGACCAGGGGTCCGTCGTCTCCATCTTGGGAGCTAACGGTGCCGGGAAGACCACACTGCTCAGAGCTGTTTCCGGGCTGCTCGGCTACCACGGGGGAACGATTTTCAGCGGGACGGTCCGCTTCGACGGAATGGATACGACACACGCAGACCCCGCCGCGTTGGTTCGCGGACGGATGGCGCAGGTTATGGAAGGCCGGCGCATCTTCGCCGAACTCACGGTGCACGAAAACCTGGGAACAGGCGCCTACTCACGAAAAGACAAGGGTGCCGTTGCCGTTTCATACGAGCGGGTGATGGAACTGTTTCCGCGCCTCAAAGAGCGCCGCGCGCAGGTAGCTGGGTACATGTCTGGCGGCGAACAACAGATGCTCGCCATCGGCCGAGCACTCATGGCTGACCCGCGATTGCTGTTGCTGGATGAACCGTCACTCGGCCTCGCTCCGTTGATCGTCGAGCAGATCTTCGAGATCGTGCATCAGATCAACAGCCAAGGGACGTCGGTGTTGATTGTCGAGCAGAACGCGTCGATGGCACTCCGTAACTCGTCATACGGATATGTGATGGAGACCGGACGGGTAACGAAGTCGGCCCCCTCGGCAGAGCTTCTGGCCGACGACGACGTTCGCGCTGCCTATCTCGGCGGCGAATCGGCGCACACGTCGTTTCGCAACCTCAAGACCTACCGTCGCCCTGCGGAGTACATCGCATGAGTTCCCCTACCGAACCGCTACTTGAAGTCAGCGGCATCACACTTCGCTTCGGTGGCGTCACAGCTGTACAGGACGTCAGCTTCGACGTGCGAGCCAAAGAATTGTTTGCCATCATCGGACCGAACGGGGCAGGGAAGACCTCCATCCTGAACTGCCTGAACGGCGTGTATCAGCCTCAGGCCGGGAGCATCCGCATCGATGGCGTCGAGTTGGTGGGCCACAAGCCGCCGTACACCGTGAAACACGGCGTCGGCCGTACGTTCCAGAACATAGGGCTATTTAAGAAACTCGACGTTGTCGCCAACCTCATGCTCGGCCGACACCATCTGATGAAGGGCGGGTTTCTCAGCGGCGTGGCCTTTGTTGGAACTGCAAAGCGCCAGGAGATACACCATCGTCGTCGGGTCGAAGAAGTCATGCGACTACTGGACCTTCAGGTCTTTCGAGGACAACCGGTGGGCGTGCTTCCGTACGGTGTGCAGAAGCGGATGGAGTTGGCGCGGGCGTTGTGCATGGAACCGAAACTGCTCCTTCTCGACGAACCGGTTGCAGGTATGAACGCCACTGAGACCGAGGACATGGCCCGGTACATGCTCGAGATCAAACAACAGCTCGGCCTAGCGATGATCCTCATCGAGCACGACATGCACATGGTGATGGATATCGCTGACCGGATGATGGTCGTCGATTTCGGCCAGAAGATCGCCGAAGGGCTCCCTTCCGAAGTGAAACAGAACCCTCGGGTGATTGAGGCATACCTCGGAGCTTCGACATGACAAGCGCGCAGACAACCAGCGCACAGACAACCAGCGCACAGACGGCCAACCCCCAGGGCGACACACTTCCGGGATTGCTCCTTGCCCGAGC
This sequence comes from Acidimicrobiia bacterium, assembly GCA_043720595.1. Classification (GTDB taxonomy): domain Bacteria; phylum Actinomycetota; class Acidimicrobiia; order Acidimicrobiales; family JANYDT01; genus JANNBN01. Next base: position 5,476 of record JAYSSK010000123.1, on the reverse strand, counting down.
AGCATCTACTCCCGCGGCCCAAGCTCTTCGGTATCACCACCTCGGGATCTGGGAGCCACAGTCCTGGAAGTCTCTTGAGATGCGGACAGCTCACTTCGGCAACGGGCTGGCCAAGCTAGGAGTTCGGGAAGGAGACATGGTTGGGCTTGTCGCGGGGAACGAACCGCGTTGGATCGCCGCAGATGTCGCGATTCAAGGTTTGGGTGCTGTCACGCTCGCCATCGACCCAGGGTTCTCGCCGGGGACTGTCGTCACGCTGCTCCAAACACATGGGGCATCGACCGCTGTTGTTGGCAATCAAGAGCAATACGACAAGCTCGCCGATTCGTTGCAGCTCCTTCCACAGCTTCGGAGAATCGTGGTGATGGAGGCCAGAGGAATCCACGTGCTCAACGAGGCCCCAGACGCGTCGATGGATGTCGACGGGCGAGTCGTCATCACGTATACCCGGGTTGAGAGCGAAGGCAGCAACCAACCAGATCAATGGACCGCGCGGGCCGCATCGCTGGATCCCACCCAGACCTGCACTGTTGAGGCGCATCTCGACCGATCCGCTGGTGGCACTACCAACTTGCGTGCCCACTCGGCATCGTCGGACTCGTTACTGGCCGCCGCAGACGATCTCGTTTTACGGTTGGGAGCGCACGCCGGCGATGAGCTGTATCCGGTTGCGTCGTTCGCAGATCCGGTCGAACGGGCGCTCAGCATCGCCATGACGCTGCGGGTCGGAGCCGTGCTCAATATCGGCGAAGGTGGACTGTTGCAGCCACTCGAGATCCGTTCCGTCCAACCGACAATTGCCCATCTTCCAGCGTCGCACCTTCACCGAATCCGTGAAGACGTTGAACGACGCAAGGCTGGGCACGGCTTGCGTCGTTTTGCTGTTGACCGGGTCCTGAGCGGTGCGGGGAGCACGTCCGCAAGCGCACTTGGGGATCGTCGGATGACTTTCGGTCTGCTCACGGCACTCGCGGTGTCAGCAGCGGTGGCGCACCGGCTCTTGGTGGCCCAGCATGGCCTGCTCCGAATCGGCATCATCGCAGCCGTTGCCATTGCAGTGGGAGCGATCCTCGTCGTTGGAGGGTATGGAGTTCGACCATTTATAAGGCGCGCTTACGGTTTGGCCTCGGCTCACTCCTTGCTCACAAGCCCCGACCTTGATGAAGAAACGCAGCGCTTCCTCGGTGCCTTACACCTTGCGCCGATCATCGAACAACGACGCCTGAATTCGTCCCCTGACCCACTCGACCGAACGACGAAGTGACACCCCGATGACCAACTTTCTGCAGTACCTCGTTCAGGGCTTAGCGCAAGGGGCGATCTATTCGCTTGTGGCGCTCGGGTTTGTGATCATCTTCCGAGGAACCAAGGTGCTGAACTTTGCCCAGGGTGCTTTCATGCTCTTCGGCGCGTTCCTCACCTTCAACGTTGCTCGCACCTGGGGAATCAACTATTGGCTCGCAATAGTGATTGCCACCATCACCATGGCGTTCGCCGGGTTCGGCGTAGAGGCAGCCGTTCTTCGACCATTGCGGAACCGGCCGACGTTCACGGTGATCATGGCAACACTTGGGCTGAGCTACGCAGTCGAGCAATTGGTGCTTGCCATATGGGGCACGGACCCACTGCCGTTGAACGACCCGATGGGTATCAAGTTCTGGAAGGTCGGCGGCGTCACCATCACATACGTCGACGCTGTCACCCTGGTCGCGACGATCGCCATCACCGCTGGGTTGCTGTTGTTCTTCAACCGCAGCCGGCTCGGCACCGCAATGCGAGCAACCGCTTTCGATCCTGAAGCTGCAATCGCCCAAGGCATCAACCCGCGATTGGTGTTCGGTCTGTCGTGGGCAATCTCAGCCGCTATCGCCACCGTCGCCGGCGTGTTCTTGTCGTCGGGAAACGGCCGCAACGTTGCACCGACCTTGCTACAAATCGCCCTGACTGCAGTCCCTGCGGCGATCCTGGGCGGTCTCGATTCCACCAAAGGTGCAATCGTGGGAGGTTTGGTCATTGGCATCGCACAACAGTTGATGTTCGGATACCAGCCGAACATCAGCGAATGGTTGGGGCGCGTGATCAACCTGAACATCGGAGACTTCCACTACAAGGCCGGTCTTGGGCCGAACTTCCACCTTGTGTTCCCGTACTTGATCATGGTCGCCATCCTCGTGGTGCGTCCGTATGGTGTCTTCGGCACCAGAGAGGTCAGGAGGGTCTGACATGAGTGGTGCACTCATCACGTTGGCGCTGCTCGCCGCGTCCGGCGCAGCGATGCTGGTCTGGGCTCGTCATGACACGCAGCATCGTCTCGCTACCACCTACGCTGCCGATCTTCGTACGTTCGCTTCCAATTGGAAGAAGCTTGGGTTTGCGTTTGCGGGGGTGTTGTACATCAGCGCTCCTATCGGATTCTCGTGGATTGGATACAAAGGGATGCACCTGCCCGCGCAGCTCATCCCAGGACTTCCACTCACCAATTTGGCGCTTTCGCTCCTGAACTTTGCAGGCATCTTCGCAATTGGAACGTTGGCACTCAACCTGCTGACCGGTTACGCCGGTCAGGTGTCGCTCGGTCACGCAACGTTCATCGGCGCTGGGGCGTACGCTGCCGGGTACTTCGGTGAGAACGTCACCGTTGGCGGCAAGCACCTTCCGTTCCTGGTGTGGCTGGCTGCAGCAGGTTTGGTCGGAGCGCTGATCGCAGCAGCGGTCGGGCCGTTCGCTCTGCGACTACGCGGCGACTACCTGGCCGTCATCACAGTTGGCATGTTGGTATTCGCGGAACACATCTTCAACGCGTGGGCCGACATCACTGGAGGAACGCCCGGCCGCAGCAATCTGCCGCAACCTGTCCTCACCATCTGGCCTGGCAAGAGCATCGTGTTCACCGTTCCAGAGACAACCGACGCAGACATCTTCGGGTTCACGTACAACCGAGATCAGGCGTTCTTCTGGCTTGTGTGGGCGTTCGTCGTCCTTGCGGCCATCGTCGCGTACAACGTTGTTCGCACCCGTTCAGGTCGGGCGATGATGGCCGTCCGAGACCGCGACCTGTCGGCCGAGGCCATCGGGGTAGACATCGCAGCGACCAAGATCAAGGCGTTCGCCTTGTGCGGTGCGATGGCTGGAGTGTCAGGTGCGCTGTATGGCGCTCAGATTCAGTCGGTCACACCAGAATTTTTCGACCTCAAGTTGTCCATCCAATATGTGGCCATGATGGTGGTGGGCGGTAGCGGCACCATCCTCGGATCCATTCTCGGAGCGGTTGCCATCATTGGTTTGGACCGGCTCACGGACCGGTTCAAATGGATCTTCACGCTCCCCGGCGTTCGCAACGTGTTGTTCTTCGTCAGCACGTCAAGCAACGAAGGTGTAACAACAACGGGCTTCAGGGGATTCATCGATCGTATGCAAATGGAGCTGCCCAACTTCGTTCGGTTGATCTACGGGTTGCTGATCGTGCTGTCGTTGCGGTTCTTCCCGAACGGCATCGCAGCGCTGTGGGACCGCATCAAACGATTCTTCGTGCGCTGGCCATTTGCTCGCTGACGACGGCTGCGGGGCCGTGCTGACGTCCCCGCGAAGTTCCTCGTGCGGCCGAACGCACACGGACAAGCACAAGCGCAGAAGTGGCAACGACGCACAAGATCGTGGCAATTCCGAACAGCCGCACGTTGCGGTCCGTACCTGCTTGGAACCCGTGCATAGTGCACAGCACGTAGAGCGGAAAACTCAGGTAGTGCACCCGGCGCCATACCCGTTTCGGGAGTCGGCGGCGAAGCAGCGATGTCACCTCCACGGCAACGAGGAGGTACATAGCAATCACACCCCACGCCACAGCGGTCGTGATTCGTTCAGCCCGTTCTGCTTCGGTGAACGGGATGAGGACCTGCCGCCATCCGAAGTGCGCATAGTTGTCTCCAACGAGCGCAGCCAGATGGACACCCACGAGAGTCACCGCTGTCCCGCCCAGGAACCGGTGCAGGTCGAGCATCCACCCGGGTGAGGTCCGTGCCGAGAACAGCCGGGCCGATAGCGCAAGACCCCAGACAACCGACGCAGTTACGAGCGACCAGGCAACCATCCCAGACGAACGAGACAGGTACCAGGTCAACTTCTCCGGAGCGATGGACCCGAGAAAGACAAGGTTGGCGATGTTATACGTGCACATATCGTGCACTCACTGAATTCCAGGCATTGGTCGTGTTCGTTGAACCGTGCAACGACACAATTGCGTGGGCCCCGCCGGGAACGACCTCGTCAAGGGTGGCCATCATGGCTGGTTGGCGGGTGAGTTGAACTGCGATCGATTTCGTCAACACTTCTGACCACCACCCGGCTGCGGATACCACGCACACCATCGGCACATCGGTCGTGAGACTGGAACCGGTCAGGGGGTCAAGCAGGTGATGCACCACCGTCTCGTTGTGGGTCCATCGACGTTTGTCAGTAGTCGTGAACGCCACAGCACCGTCGTCGAGCAGCACGACTTCATCGCGGTGACCGACCTGAATTGACCAGTGATCGCCTGCGGGACAGTCACCGGCAACGCGCACATCGCCACCGAGATTGACCATTACTCCTGTCGCGCCGAGTGCCAAGAGGGCGTCGGCCACAAAGTCACCTGCGTAGCCCTTGCCGATGCCCCCGAGATCCAACGCAGTTCCGTCCGGGATACGCACCCGGTTGGCGCTCCCGTCAATGTCGATATCGTCTGCAGTGTTGCCGGTCCGCTGGTTATCAGCGGGACCTTTGAGGGTTCGACGGGTAACGACCTCGTTGAACGGACAATCGTATCCAAGGTCCTCGATGTTCCGGCCAAGCAGCGGGTTGTATCGACCAGCAGTGTGGTCTCGGCCGGCCGCCGCCAGCATCACCGCGTTGCGAGTACAAGGACTGACCGCAGTCCACCGACCAGCGTTCGCGTTGACCCTGCACACATCGCTGTCGGGAAGGAAGCGGCTCCAGCATCGTTCGAGTAACTGCACGAGTTCGATGCCAGCAACGAGCAAATCGGGAGCGGACCGGGTGCCGTGGGTGTCAGTCACGGCGATTTCGCAGTCGCTTCCCATCGCACGAAAGCATCCGGCAGTCGGCGTCATCAGCTGGCCCCAGAACGAGTGCTGGGAGGTGCGGTCACCACCGGAACAGTGGTTGCGACAGTCGTCACGGGAACTGGCATCGTCGTCGTCGGCGCAGGTGTCGGAGGAATGGTCACCGTTGTCGGGGCCAACGTAGTTGCCGGTGCTGTTGTTGCAGCTGCCGTTGTTGGATTGGTCGGTGCGGCGATAGGTCCGACCGTTGCTGGTAGGGCAGTCGATGGAACCGCGTTCACTTCGACACCATTGGGCGGCGACGTCAAAGTCGGGTTAGCCGGCACCGTCGCAGCGGTGTTCCCCGGGTTTGCAACCGCGCTGGTGGAAGGACTCGTGTCCAGAGTCGTCGGCACATGGGTGACAGATCCAGTCGGTCT
>JAYSSK010000122.1:0-37852 GCA_043720595.1 Acidimicrobiia bacterium | reverse complement strand
CGCGGCGCGTGTGCGTGAACGCAAAGGCGTGCTTATAGCGTTCGGCGAGGTGGGCTCTGCGTGGGAGGGCGTCGATGTGCGGTTGAGCGTCGCCACGGTCACCTGGCACGGACTGCAGCAAGGTCATGGTGCGTTGTGCGGCCGTCAGGTCGAGATCCAGGCCACTGGTCGTGGCGCTGCGTTTCGCCCCCGCCGTACCTCGTTGTGGTTGCAAGGGTCTGCCTCCCATTGGGCCGACCCTCAGGAAGAGCAGGACCAGCCCGAGAACTTGGAGCAAGCCGAAGAGGTGGCTCTGGTCAGGCAGGCAGCCAGTGCCTGACCATCTTCTGCAACCCGTACGCACACTTGTTGTGTGGTGCCCTGATTGGCCGGTTGTGGCCGCCCATCGAGGCGAAGCTGTGTCGCCTGAACTTGGCCTCGATGCTCCCGTTGCGGTGCTGCGTGCTAACCGTGTGGTTGCGTGTTCGGCAGCCGCACGGCGAGGTGGGGTGGCCCGCGGCATGCGTCGCCGCGAAGCACAAGCGCGTGTGCCCGACGTGGAACTGGTGGCAGACGACGCGTCACGTGACGCACGATGGTTCGAACCGGTTGTTGCTGCCATCGAGCATTTCACCCCGCTCATCGAGGTGGTTCGGCCCGGTCTGTGCCAGTTCGCCACCCGTGGTCCTTCGCGTTACTTCGGTGGCGACGAAGCCTTGGTTGCTGGTGTCCTGGCAGCCATCGAAACGATCGGGGTCAACGCTCAGGTCGGCGTGGCCGATGGCCCGTTCGCGGCAGCACTTGCTGCTCGCACTGCACCGGTTCATGTTGTGGCGCCTGGGGAGTCGCCGACGTTCCTTGCCCCGCAGTCCATCTCGTCGCTCATCAGCTCTGGTGCCGACCGGCTGGGAAACGCAAACGCGCATCGCCGCGCCGGCCGCTCGACAACGGCTCACCCCGATGATCTCAGTGAGCTGGTGGAGATGTGGGGACTGCTCGGCCTGCACACGCTCGGCCTGGTTGCGGCGTTGCCGCGCGCCGATGTGCTGGCCCGCTTCGGTCCGTTGGGAGCACATGCTCACGCGTTGGCCGGTGGCCACGACGATGCGATGTTGGACCCAACCCCAGTCCCGCCCAACCTGGCAGCTTCGATGGACCTCGACCCACCCATCGGCCGTGTCGACGCTGCGGCCTTCGTGGCAAAAGGACTGGCCGAGGAACTGCACCAGCATCTGCAGGAAAACGGACTGGCGTGTACGCGCATCCGCATCGAAGCCCACACGGGCAGCGGTATTCACTTGGTGCGCCTGTGGCGTCACGAGCGTTCCGGCGCTGCGGGCGGCCTCACCGCTCAAGGCCTTGCCGACCGAGTCCGCTGGCAGCTGGACGGCTGGTTACGCCGCCTCGCCGACGTGCCGCGAGAGAGGTTGCCCCCAACGATGGGGGCAGTCCACCTCCGGACAGCAAACGGAGGTGGACTGCAGCAGTCCGCGTCGCCCGGTCACTCGCTCGGTCACTCGTCAGATGTGGATCAGTCGTCAGACGCCGATACACGTGCCGACCCGGGCCCCGATCCAACCGCCGATTGGGACGGCACCGCCCGGTCCCTTGTGCGCATCGTGCTCGCCCCCGACGAAGTACATCCCGAACACGGCCGGCAACTCGGCTTCTGGGGTGGTGCCAGCGACGCCGACGAACGCGCAGCTCGGGTGTTCACACGTATCCAAGGAATGCTCGGCCCAGAGGCTGTGCGGGTTGTAGTCCCCGAAGGTGGCCGCAACGTCGCTGATCGTGTGCGGCTGGTGGCGTGGGGAGACGAGACCGTCGAGCCTCTGCGAGCCGGGCTGGAGCCAGCAACCGACCGCCCATGGCCGGGAGCTCTCCCCACACCGCTGCCCACCATCGTGCACTGCCCTCCGCTCCCAGCCGACCTTCGGAGCATCGAGGGCTGGCCCGTGAAGGTCAGCCGGCGCGGCGTGCTCGACGCAGCACCTGCACGAGTGTCCTTCGCCCGCAGCGCCATGGGTTCGCTCGGTCCGTCGGTGACGATCACATCGTGGGCAGGACCATGGCCCGTGGAAGAACGATGGTGGGACCCTGCGTCGGCGCGTCGCCGTGCTCGCATGCAGGTGGTGACGGCGGACGGTCACGCTCACGTGCTCGCGCTCGAAGGAGGCGACTGGTGGCTTGAAGCCACCTATGACTAAGGAGCGATCCGATCGATCTGACAGAACGAAGTTGAGTAGTCGACGTGAACCGCAGCTACACTTGGCCCATGAATGTAGCTACTTCTTCGGAGAGCACCACTGTTGGAATTCGCGAACTCAAGAACCAGCTCAGTAGCTACTTGGACCGAGTGAAGGCGGGTGAAGAGATCATGGTGACCGAACATGGGCGACCCGTCGCCCGGATCACTGGAGTCGGCGATGACATCGACCGGATGGCGGAATTAGTAGCCGCTGGTGTCATCCGGCCTGCAGCGGTGCAGCGTCGGCGGTTGCCGATGAAACGGGTGCGGATCATCGATGGCTCGGCATTCATTGCTGACACCGTCGCCGAGCATCGAGGGTGATTACGTACGTCGACACGTCAGTTTTGCTCAAACTGCTTGTCGAAGGCGAACTGGGTAGCGATGCCGCAGAACGCCTTTGGTTGAGTTCCAGTTTCCTGGTGTGCGCGGAGATCGGGTACACCGAAGCCCGTGCAGCGCTCGCCGCAGCGCATCGCAGCGCCCGGTTAACAGCGCGGTCGCACTTGGCAGCAAAGCAGGAATTCGAGGGTTTGTGGGAACAGATCGACGCCGTGGTCGTCAACACTGCGTTGGTCCGTGCTGCCGGTGACCTAGCGGAAAGCGAAAAGCTGCGCGGCTATGACGCTGTTCATCTCGCTGCGGGCCTCGCTTCAGGTGCCGGTGTGTTCGCATCGGCTGACGACCGCCTTCTGGCCGCTGCTCGTAAACGTGGGCTTGCTACGTCGAACCCGCTCCAGCCTTAAGCGTGTCCTGCTGTGCCTCATACCAATTCTCCCGAGGTTGGTCACAGCCACATTTGGCCATTGGCCATGACCAGGTGGTGCGGAGCCGGAGCATGATCTTGGTGAGAGCGAGGAGGACTGGGAGTTCGATGGCGGGCCCTATGAGGATGGCGAGGGTGACGAGGGGGCGGCCGGCGAACACAACTGCGGCGATGCCGATGACGGACTCGGAGTTGCGGGCGGTGATTTCGAAGACCATGGTGGTGGTGTCTGGGTAGCCGAGCTTGAAGGTTCTGCCGATGGCGAGGGCCAGGATGAACAGCCCGATGAAGAACGCGGTGATGGTGGCGATGATGAGTCCGACTTGGCGGAGTTGCGCGTTTTCGAGGCGTGGCTGTGTGGCGAAGATTCCGATGACGACTGCGACAAGCGCCCAGAGTTTCAGTTCGCTGATGACGTGCTTGTAAGGCCCGTTGACGTAACCGGGGCCGCGTGTTCCTCGAAGGACGGCGCGGGTTATGTAGGCGGCGGCGAACGGTAGGAGCAGGAAAAGTGTCACGCTGCGCATGAGGGTGATCGGGTCGATTGGGATGACTTTGCCGATGAGGAGCCAGAGGTAGATCGGGAGCAGCAGCGTTTGCAGGACGACGTCGATGGGGAGCATGGCAAGGCCCCAGTCCATGTTGCCTTCGGCGAGGTCGATGAAGATGAGATACCAGCCGATGCATGGGGTGAGGGTGTAGAGGATGACTCCGGCCCACAGGTCTGGGTGGTGGCGCAGGACGAGCCATCCGAGGCCCCACGCGAAGAGCGGAACGATCACATAGTTGGTGATGATGGCGATGGTGGTGGGTTTGCGTTTGCGAAACGCCGCACCAACTCCGGTGATTTCGACGAAGGCCATCACTGCGAAGATCACCATGAACAGTCCGACCCGCACGATCCATCCGTAGTGGCGCAGCGTGCCTCCGGCGGCGCGGTTGAGGAGGATTCCGGCTGCGACGGCAGCGATGAGGATGAATGGTTTCGTCTCCTCTCGAACGGTCAGCGACCGTGTCGCGGGGAGTTGTTCGGCGGTGGTCATGATGAGGTCAGGCTGTGTGGGTGGGTAGCCCCGCCGCGGCCCAGTCTGCGATGCCTTCGGCGTAGCGGTGCACGTTGCGATAACCAAGCGCTTCCAGGGCGGCAGCCGCGATGCGCGATCCGCTGCAGGCCAAGTCGGTGCAATAGGCGACGATCTCGCGGTCAAGGTCAGCGCCGATCGCGGCCACTACAGCGGACGGGTCGTCCATGGATGCGCGGATCGCGCCCGGGATGTGTTCGGCCTCGAAGAGGCCCGGGCCTTGCGCGTCGACGAGAGCGACGGAGCCTTGAGCGAGTTTGGCGGCGAGTTCGGTTCGGGTGAGGAGCGTGGCCATCAGTGCGAGCGGGCACCGAACTCGGCGGTATCTTCAAGCACGGTGTAGACCTCCCAAGGGACACCGGCCGGGTCCATGGTCCACACCTTGTCTTGGGTTGCGTAGCAACAGGTGTGGGTTCCATCGACCTTGATTGCGAGGCCTTGACCTTCGAGGCGCATCGCTTCGGCCGACACCTCTTCGGTGTTTGCGACTTCGATGCCGACATGGTTGATCGTGCCCGGCTCGCCTTCGCCTTCGATCACGATCAACTTCATCGGCGGGTTCGCAACCACAAAGTTCGCGTACCCGGGCCGCTGTTTCGCCGGGCCGATGCCGAAGAGCTTCGTGTAGAACACGACAGCTTCCTCGGCATCGCGTACGTTGATGGACATCTGGAATCTAGACACTGAACTCTCCTAGTTGTGTATTACATGGACTCATGTAAGACTTGAGGACCGTGGAACGAATGTCAAGCAGAAAAACATCGACGACCGTCAATACATCTCCAGCCGTCTCGACGACGTGCGCGTTGGGTGACCGTCCGCTGATCTCCGACGACACCGCCGACCGGTTGCAGGCCGTGTTCAAGGTGCTCGCCAACGACGGCCGGCTAAAGCTCATCCATGCGTTGGAACGAGCTGGCGAGCTGTCCGTCACCGAACTCGCCGAAACGGTCGCCATGACAACGCAGGCCTGCTCGAACCAGCTGCAGCGACTCGTCGACCAGGGGATCCTCGCATCGCGACGCGATGGGAACCATGTTCACTACCGGATCGTCGACCCGTGCGTCACTGGACTCCTCGACCTTGCGCTGTGCCTCACCGAAGAGAACCAACGACGAACGAAAGCCCTGTAACACAGCTAGTGAGATGAGCAGCGTGCTCTTGTAGCCCCATGTTGTAGCGACAGAGAAGGTAATGCGGCGCTCGATCTGTGTTGGGCTCGCGTCGCAGCGTAACGTGGGCATGTGAACGACACACTGGCTGCTGCGCTTCCTGATCTGCTTGCTGACGCGGAACGGGTCTATGACTCGGCCGTGGCGATGCGGCGCGATCTACACCGCAAACCCGAGTTGGGGTTGCAGAACCTCACGACCAAGGAGCGCCTGCTCGGCGAGCTCGAGCATCTGGGGCTCACGCTGCACGAGAGCCCCACCACATCGGGTGTCACCGCAGTCATCGAGGGTGGCGGCGAAGGGCCGACAATGCTGCTGCGCGCCGACACCGACGCACTGCCGTTGCAGGAAGATGCCGACCTCGACTTCAAGTCCATCACCGATGGGCAGATGCACGCGTGTGGCCACGATCTGCACACCGCCATGCTCGCAGGTGCTGCGAAAATGCTGCAGGCCCGTCGCGCCGAGATCAACGGCAGGGTTCTGCTCATGTTCCAACCTGGTGAAGAGGGTTTCCACGGGGCGCGCTACATGCTGGAAGACGGCATCCTCGGCTACGCAGGCGACGTCACCAAGGCGTTCGCCATTCACGTCGGCGGCAACGTGCCGCTTGGTCTCGTTGCGGTGAAGGGCGGAACGCAGATGGCATCGTCTGACACGTTCACGGTCGTCGTGCGCGGCAAGGGCGGCCATGCATCGGCTCCGCATCACGCGGTCGACCCAATCCCGATCGCGTGCGAGATCGTCATAGCGCTTCAGACCATGGTGACTCGACGTATCGACGCGTTCGATCCCGGTGTCGTCTCGGTCGCGAAGATTTCCGCCGGGACCACAAGCAATGTCATCCCCGATACAGCCAGCGTGTTGGGTACCATTCGCGCTGTATCCGAGCGCACCCGTTCAGCGCTGCACGATGGCATCCGCCGGGTGGCGGAGAACATCGCCAAAGCTCACGAAGCTGTTGCCGACGTCGAAGTGACATTTGGATTCCCCGTCACGGTCAACAACGACAGCGTGGTCGACGATGTGCTCCGGGTCGGAACATCGTTGTTGGGCGAGCGAGGCACCATGCGGATGAAGGCCCCGGTGATGGGCGCAGAAGACTTCAGCTACGTATTGCAGCAAGTTCCAGGCGCAATGGCGTTTCTCGGTGCCTGCCCGCCCGAGTTGCCAATCCACGAGGCATTCCCAAACCACTCCAACCTGGTTCGCTTCGACGAACGCTGCATGGTGCAGGGCATGGCAATGCATGTGGCCATGACGCTTGACCAACTGGGCTGACCACTTCGGCTACTCGCTCCGCAGAGGTGCCAGCAGTGCGGCAACGTGCGGCTATTTGGCTGTAACGCGAAGCAGCGTGCCATTGCGGTCGTCAGCCACCAGCAGCGACCCGTCCTGCGCCGCGATCACGCCGACCGGCCCGCCGGGGGCAAAGTCGTCCGTCTCACCCCAACCCCCAAGCACTTCAGCCGAAGGTCCCGATGGCCGACCCGATGCATCGACAGGGAACGAGACGACCCGATGGCCAGTATCGCGGTAGCCGTGATAGGAAACCACCAGCCTGCCGTTCCAATACGTCATACCGAGCGGTGCCGAGTGCGCAGGAAGGAGCACCAGTGGTTTGCGCGTTAATCTGCACGCATACTTCTTGAATTCCGGGCTGTTGAGCTGGTTGTCGTAGCAGTACGGCCACCCATACGAGCCGCCCGTAACCAGCTCGTTGAGTTCGTCGTGGGGAAGGCGTTCGTCGGACAATTTGGGGTCTGCCTCGTCGATTGCGTCGCGTGAGTTCTCGACCTGCAGGACCGTTCCCGATGCGTGCTGCGCCATGGCCATCGAGTTGCGCAGACCCGTAGCCATCACCGAGGACGAAACGACCTTGCCGCCGGGCTTGTCGAACCGGTAACGGCGCACCACCGCAACAGCGTCGGAACCGGTGGTGGCCCGGCACGTGCCCCGCTTTGCGTCAACAGCGCAGTTATTGGAATCGGACCCGAAGTTGACCAACAACGAACCATCGGCGAGGAACAGAATCTGAGCCAGCGGGTGCAAATGGGTCTTGCGGATCGGCATCGCAGAAGCCGGGCCGATTGCGCCGACGGCGCCGATGACGTACTGCTTCTTCGGAACGGATGCCGACGGGTCGAACCGAAACACTCGGCCGGGTTCACCGACGTACACCTGCTTGTCCGCCCCAACGACGATCCCATGTGGGCGATCGATGCCCTTGAACAACACCGTTGGTGTGCCAGTGAAGTCGGGCCCCTTGAGTCGAAGGATGCGGCCGGTGTTGCGCTCCCAACCACCCATGTCAGCGATGAGCACAGTTCCATCGGAAAGCTGCGCCAACCCTCGCGGGACGCCGATGCCGTTGTGGCGCAGCACGCTCATCGAGTACCCAGACCGCGCAACCGCCGCAGTGAGGTCGGCTGCTGTGGAGGTTCCCGCAGGTGCGATCGCAGTGCTGACTGCTGCGGCCAAGACGGCAGCGATAACCCGAGCACTAGACGCACCGCAGCGAGGGATGGAACGGTCAGTGTCCTTGGATCGATTCATCGGCTGCGACGCGCCGTTACCACCCACTGCTCGACCGCGTCGGCAGCCTTGGGAATGGCCGCTGACAAGACGCGGGGACTCTTCGCCGTGATGAGCACGTCGTCTTCGATTCGCACGCCGATACCGCGGAACTCTTTCGGCACGGACAGGTCGTCGTGCTGGAAGTACAGGCCGGGCTCGACGGTGAGCACCATGCCGACTTTCAGGGATCCTTCCCGGTAGAACTCGTTGCGGGCGCGGGCGCAGTCGTGCACGTCGATGCCCAGCATGTGGCTGGTGCCGTGCAATGTGTATCGCTTGTATGTTTCGGTGCGCAGCAACTCGTTTGTGCCGCCTGACAACAGGCCCCACTTCACCAGGTGGGCAACCAACACCGACATCGCTGCTTGATGGGGTGCGAGGAACGTTTCTCCGGCACGGCACGCAGCGATGCCAGCTTCCTGTGCGTCGAGCACCGCTTCATAAACCTGGCGCTGCAACGGAGAGAAAGTACCGCTGATGGGGACGGTGCGGGTGACGTCGGCGGTGTACAGGTTGACGCCTTCGATGCCCATGTCGAGCAATGCAAGGTCGCCGTCTCTCACCACCCCATCGTTCTCGGTCCAATGCAACGTGCACGCATGATGTCCGCACGCCACGATGGACCCGTACCCGACATCGTTGCCGGCGGTGCGGGCGCGTCGGAAGAACGTACCTTCCAACCATCGCTCTGATGTTGCAGTTCCGAACTCGCCAATTACATCGTCGAAGCCGACGTGCGTAGCATCGACGGCCCGCTGGAGCTCTGCCACTTCCCACCGGTCTTTGATCAGCCGAAGCTCGGACAGCGTAGTTTCGAAGTGCGCATTCGTTTTGGTGCGCGTCATACGCTTGACGAGTGCATCGACATCTTTGTCGTGGCCGAGTGTTGCCCGCACTGGCTTGCCGCCTAAACGAATCGCGTCGATCGCCTTCTCGAACGTCTCGAGGCCAGCACACGTGATGTTGAGGCGGGCTGCTGTATGACCCACGCCCGGACGCGGACCAACCCACAGCTCGCCGTAGTCACGGTCGCGGTAGAAGTCGATCGTTTTGCGGCCGCTGGCATCACGCACATAGAGCGTGGCCTTGTGTCCACCGCGCACGGGCACCATCACCAGCACGCCACCTTCTTCGAGGTGGCCGGTCAGCCACGCGTAAGAGGAGTTTGCTCTGTACGCGTAGTGAGTGTCGTTGGAGCGAACCTTGAGCCGCCCTGAGCTGACGATCAGTACCTCGCCGGGATAGGCGGCGGACAACAGGTCGCGGCGGGCTTTCGCAAACGGTGCAACGTCGCCCACCTTTGGTGCGCTTCGCTTCGATTGCTTTGGTTCTGCCCAACCCGAGACCATGAACGAGCGCAATTCGGGTGTGATGCCACCGTCATGGCTGGCTGTCTTCGGGGCGTGCTTGGTGCGTTGGGCGGCGGATTTGCTTCCCTCTGAGGAAGCGGTGCGTGAGACCATGGCTCATTTTGGCTCATCCTCGTACTCAGGGAGACGGAAGTCAGATGATCCGTGCGGGCGGTCCGGGGGTGGACATCTGCTTCGTCATTTGGCCACCTTTGAGCAACTTGTTGCGATGCTGGGCCGACGGCGACAAACTCGTTAGCCTCAAGGGGCGCGCAAAGCCTCAAGGCGCATCGTCCCTTTACCGACGGAGACCTCATGAGACGGAATACTTCAACGGCAAGCCCTGACCAGCCAGGCAGTTCGAGTCGATTGCTGCGCCGTGTTGCCGCTGCAACGGTGATCGCAGCGAGCACACTTGGGCTTGCAGCCTGTGGGGGGAGTTCGTCTGACAGTGCCGGGTCGAAAGGTTCGTACTGTGACAAGGTCAAAGCCCTTGGCGACTTCGAGGCGAAAATGACGGCGCTCGATCCGACCGATATGAACGGGACCATCAGTGCTCTCGCGGGTTTGTCGACCGACCTGAAAGAGGTTGCAGATGTGGCGCCCGACGACATCAAGCCGGAGTGGGACAAGGTCACTACCGTGTTCACGGAGCTGTCGACGGCCCTCGCTCCGTTGAAAGATTTGGACCTGTCGGACCCAACAAAGATCGACCCGAAGTTGCTGACCGACTTGCAGGCGCTCGCGCCGAAGATGCAGTCGCTGCAGTCAGACATGGCAGCAGCGACCGATGCGATCGATGTCCACACCACGAAGGAATGCGGCTTCGCCCTCGGCGCTCCGTGATGTCACCTTGAGGTCAC
The DNA here is from genome assembly GCA_043720595.1 of Acidimicrobiia bacterium. GTDB lineage: Bacteria > Actinomycetota > Acidimicrobiia > Acidimicrobiales > JANYDT01 > JANNBN01. Next base: position 27,816 of record JAYSSK010000122.1, on the reverse strand, counting down.
CTCTTTGGGGTGATGTCGTACAGGTGGTGCAGATTGTCGTGCATGAAGTAGCGGCTGAGACTGAGCACAGTGAAGGCCGTACCGTCACCTCGTTGACCGGTGCGGTCCCACAGGTGTGGCGCCATCGATTCAAAAACATCACCCAGCCGGTTGGACGCGCCACGCAGTATCGAAGCCACCTGTTCCGGCGACCGCCGGTGGTATTCCACGGAGGCCGCGTCGGGGTCCCACGAGGCAAACGTGGGATGGTCCTCTGACACCATGAGGAAGATCCGTTCCTGGAACAGATCCATGACGTCTGCCACGTGGCTGGCGTACTCGACCGCTGACCACGTAGTTGGGGCGGGCCTAGCCATCAGGGCAGCGGGGACTGCGTCGGGCCCGGTGAGATGCTGGACCCATTGGTCGATGCTTTCGTACAACTGCTCAGCGAGTTGCGACGGTGCGATGTCACGCACATCCACTCCACATTCAGCGCACGGGTCGCGCAGCACAATTGTCCAATCACGATCACTCATGATGCGAGCTTGCCATTGGCCGGAACCTATTCAGTGACCTTTTCGGAGAACCCCGGATCAAGCCGGAGTCGGTTCTTGCCGATGAACGTTCATGCAGTTCGCCGCCGCAGCGACCCCACGCCCTGCCGGCCGTGCGGAGTCGGCCGGGCCTGACCCGCAGCAGTCGGTTGAGACGAGATCTGGGCGCGCTGCTGGAAGCGTTTCGGTCTTTGGCGAGTCTTCGTGGGTCCGGGCCACGGTTGCCTTGTTCTACCTAGTGACGGCGGTCGGGTTCATCAGGGTGCTCCAGCGTCTAACCGTGCCGGGTATTGGGTTGGAGGACACGCCGGTCTGGACGTCTGCGTTTCGCGTGGTGCTGCGCGGCAACGGCGCCAACGTGTATGACCCCGCGACACAGATTGAATCGATGCGTCCGTGGATATCCGTCGCAACTCCCGACCGAGCACCGTTGTGGGCGTTTCCGCCGATCCACACGTTTGTCATGTCGCCGCTTGGGCTGCTGTCCCCGCTGCAGTTCTATGCGGTGCTGACCGTCGTCTCTGCACTGCTGTGGTGTCGGACGGCTCGGTCGTTGATGCGTTGGGTTGCAACGCGGCCTGTGCCATGGTCGCGTGACGCCACGGCACTGGTGGGGGCGACGACAGTGGGGTTCACTCCGGCGATGGGATCAATTCGATACGGGTCGTTCTCGGTCCTCGTGCTGGCCGCTCTCTGGACGGGGATTCGCCGGACGTTGCTCGACGATGCAACTCAACAGACTGGCGCTCTCGCAACAGCGCTGATGTGGGCCTCTGCCGCGTTGAAACCGCAGATGATCGTCTTCATCATGATTGCTGCGCTGCGTCGCCGAACGCGCGAGGTTGTGGGAGCTGGATTGATTGTCGGTGTCGCCTCCTTGGTGATCGCCATTGTGGTCCGACCCTCGTTGCGCCCATCGATGCTGGCCGGTTGGGTGAGGGTCAACGTGGCCATCGGAACTGAGGCGCCAGGCGCAGCGATCAACCGGATGTGGACCGTACGCGGAGTGCTGACCAACCTGCTTGGAGCGCAGAGCCATGTTGTCACGGGTCTGTCCGCGATGGCCCTCGTGAGCGGTCTTGGGTTGTTGGTCTGGCTCGGTTGGAGGTCGGTAACGCCAGCGCGTCTGGCGTCCACGTTCGCCGTCGCACTGTGCCTGCAGTGCACGGTGTTTCCGTATCAGAGCTCTTATGACGCGGTGCTGCTTGTGCCTTCCGCGGTGCTGGCGATCGACGCAGGCCGTCGATATGCTCCGCGGATGTGCACTCTGATTGGGGGCGTGTCGGTGGCAAGCACGCTGCTTGTGTTCTCGCCTGCATGGGAAGAACAACTCCCAGGGCTCACGTGGAAGGTTTCGCTGCCAGCGATGATTGTGTGGATTGTGTCCGCACTTGTGATCGGCTCTGCACTCGTCGTGCACCATGAGGAGGTTCTCAGATTGGATGATGGTTCCTTTGATCCTGACGGAGCGCTCTGATTGGACTAGGCGGTGGGCCGCTCCCTGTGTCTTGGTACTGGTGGCGGTCCTGCTCCTTGGCTCGGGCAGCGGCTCGGTTGCGGCTTCGGCGGTCACGAAATCGTTGAGTCCGTGCTTGCGGGCCGCCGCGAAGTTGAAGACCTCTACTGCGCGCACCAAAGCGCGTCGGAAGTGTGATGCATCGGCGAAGGCGGCTCAGGCTGCGAAGGGCACAACCGCTAGCACGACATCGCCGGGACCGGGAGCAGTATCCCCGAGTGGATCGCCCGGTGATGTAGCGAGGTTGGGCGGATGTGCCATGTTCCCGGCCGACAACGCTTGGAATCAGCGGGTGGACACCGCTGCGATCCACGCGTCGAGCGACGCTTGGGTGAACTCGCTCGGACCGGCTCGTACGTTGCACCCAGACTTCGGAGGGCCGGACGGGGTTCCGTTCACGGTGGTGCCGGTTGGTCAGCCCAGTGTGCCGATCACCTTTACGGCCTATGGCGGCGAGAGTGACCCGGGCCCGTATCCGATTCCGCTGAACGCTCCAGTCGAAGGTGGCGCCTCGAGCGATGGCGACCGGCATGTGCTTGTGGTCCAGGCGGGTGTCTGCAAGCTGTTCGAGCTGTATCGAGCATTCCCGAGCGGTGGTGGATGGAAGGCCGACTCTGGCGCGGTGTTCGACCTGAACTCCAATGCCCTTCGTCCCGAGGGGTGGACGTCGGCCGATGCTGCAGGTCTGCCGATCACTGCTGGTCTTGTCCGCTACGAGGACATTGCTGATGGATCGTTGAGGCACGCCATTCGGTTTACTGCGCAATGTACTCAGCGCGCATATGTTCATCCGGCGACACATCAAGCTGGCAAAGACAACCTGTCGTGCCCACCAATGGGGGCGCGGTTCCGCATGAAGGCCACGTACGACACATCTGGGTACACCGGCCAGACCCGGATCATCCTCGAAGGCCTGAAGCGATACGGAATGATCGTGGCTGACAACGGCTCAAATTGGTTCATCACCGGTTCGGCCGATTCCCGCTGGAACGTCGACGACCTGGAACAACTGAAACGCGTTCCCGGGAGCGCCTTTGAAGCACTGGAGACGGGCCAGCTTCGCCGCTGACAAGGTGCAGCAGTCCACCTCGAAGTGCGTTTCGGAGGTGTTTTGCCCCCAGCGTTGGGGGCAACCTCTCTCCGAACACTTGTTTGTTCTCGAACAGGTGTTTGTGTATAGTCTCCAGTCTTATGGGATGGTCGAACGGGCCGAGGACTTGGTCGGAGCTTGAAGCCCGGCTGTCTGACGGGCGCTCTCCAGCTCCGCGCCGCCTGGACCATTCGGGGCGGCCGGGGCAGCCCATAGCAGAAGACGCAGCAGATCGTGTGTTGGCAAGTGGGGTGGTCCCCAACGGTGGGGACTCACCTGCATGGTCACGCAAACGGCAGCAGTACGAGGCTCCGCCTATTGCTCCAGCCTCTGGTGCCAGCCATGTGCCCTATGCCGAGCTGAGCTGCCATTCGAACTTCAGTTTCCTCGACGGGGCCTCACATCCGGAAGAGTTGGTGCAAGAGGCCGTGCGTCTGGGGCTCAGCGCGCTGGCCATCACCGATGTGGATGGTCTCTACGGTGTGGTGCGTTTCGCTGAGGCAGCCCGCGCTCACGCCATGCCCACCGTGTTCGGTGTCGAGTTCACGCTCGACACCACCAGTTCCTATGCCCACCGGGTCGGCCGACCCGATGTGGTGGGCGACCGGCTCACGGTTCTGGCGCAGAACACGGTTGGGTATGCCCGCATGGCCCGGGCCGTGTCCACCAGCCATCTGGCGGCTGGTGAGAAGGGTGCCCCGCAGTTGTCGCTTGGCGACCTTGCCGCCATCGGCAGAGGGAGTACCTCCCCGTTCCACCATGCACTGCAGCACGGACCAAATCCACTTGGCCATACGGAACCCTCGGTTGAGCGACCCATCAGCAACCTTGCCGAGCGTCGGGCACAAACGATCGATGGCGATGCTGCTGCACTCGACGCCGCCGTGCGTCGCCATCCATCAGCGCGCATACCAAGCTCACCGCTCGCCGCTCCGGCAGACGACCTGCATTGGCATGTCCTCACCGGTGGCCCCGACAGCGCCGTCTGCCGTGCCCTCTATGACCAAGGTCCACGGGCTGCACAACGCGAAATCGACCGGCTTGTTGCCATGTTCGGCAAAGACCATGTGTGGGTATCCATCTGGGATCACGGCGAACCACTCGACACCGCTCGCAACGACGCGCTGGCCGACATTGCGTCGCGATGCGGGGTCGAGGTTGTCGCTACCAATCTGGTTCGCTACAGCACACAGGACCGCCGCCCATTGGCCACTGCGCTCAGTGCCGTCAAGGCCAGGCGCAGCCTCGACGAGGTCGACGGGTGGCTGCCGGCCGCGTCCAGCGCGCACCTTCGCAGTGGTGCAGAGCAGCAGCGTCGCTTTGCGCGCTACCCGGGTGCTGTCAGCCGTGCCGCGCATCTGGCCGCCATGTGCGCGTTCGACCTGCAATTGGTTGCGCCCAAGTTGCCGCCGTATCCCTGCCACGGCCACCCCGACGAGATGAGCCTGTTGCGTTCGCTCACCGAAGAGGGTGCCCGCAGGCGATACGGCAGCCGTGAACAAGAACGGGTTGCAGGAGCCTTTGCTCAGATCGACCACGAGCTGGCCCTCATCGAATCGCTCGGTTTCGCCGGGTACTTCCTCATCGTGTGGGACCTGGTCGATTTCTGCCGCTGCGCCGACATCTTCGCCCAAGGCCGCGGCTCAGCCGCCAACTCTGCGGTCTGCTACGCGCTGGGTATCACCAACGCCGACGCCGTGTCGCTTGGCTTGCTGTTCGAGCGTTTCCTATCGCCCGAACGTGACGGGCCACCAGACATCGACATCGACATCGAATCCGGCCGACGTGAAGAAGTCATTCAGTATGTGTACACACGTTATGGGCGAGAGAACGCGGCCCAGGTTGCGAACGTCATTACCTATCGCAGCAGGTCAGCTGTCCGAGACATGGGTCGGGCGCTTGGTCACGCACCGGGCCAGCTCGACGCATGGGGCAAGCAGGTCGACGGGTGGGGGCGTGTCGCCAAGACCGCAGACCAGCAACGCGCCGAAGCCAACGGGGTCAAGGGTGCCGAAGGGGCAGCAAGAGGTGTTGGGTCCAGTCGTCCACGCCATGTCATCCCAGAGCCAGTACTCGACCTCGCCTCCGAGGTCGAAGATTTCCCGCGCCATCTCGGGATCCACTCCGGGGGCATGGTCCTCTGTGACCGGCCAGTGGTCGAGGTATGTCCGGTCGAATGGGGTCGTTTCGCCACCGATGTCGAGATCGATGCCCTCAACAGCACGGGAACAGGATCAGGAACGGGAACCATGCGGCGCGGGTCGGCTGCCGGCCGGGCTCACGCAACGCCACTGCGCACCGTGTTGCAGTGGGACAAAGACGACTGCGCTGCTTCAGGTCTGGTGAAGTTCGATCTGCTCGGGCTGGGCATGCTCAGCGCGCTGCACTACGGGGTCGATCTCATCGGCACCCATCACGGTGTGTCGGTTGATCTGGCCCTCATCCCGCAGGAAGACGAGGTCTACGAGATGCTCTGCCAGGCCGACACGGTTGGCGTCTTCCAGATCGAGAGCCGGGCGCAGATGGCTACCCTGCCGCGCCTGCGACCCCGCCGCTTCTACGACCTGGTGGTCGAAATTGCGCTCATTCGCCCAGGACCCATCCAGGGTGGTTCGGTGCATCCGTACATCCGTCGCCGCAACGGCGAAGAGGCTGTCACGTACCTGCACCCGCTGCTGGAAAAGTCGCTCGCTAAGACACTGGGCATTCCGCTGTTCCAAGAGCAGCTCATGCAGATGGCCATCGACGTGGCCGGGTTCACGCCAGCCGAAGCCGACCAGCTTCGTCAGGCAATGGGCAACAAGCGGTCATCTGAACGGATGGAACGTTTGCGGGCGCGCTTCGATGCCGGCTGCCGTGTCAACGGGGTGCAGGTAGACGTCATCGACATCCTGTGGGACAAGCTCGCGGCCTTTGCCAACTATGGCTTCCCGGAAAGCCACTCGGTGAGCTTCGCCTATCTGGTGTATTCGTCGTCGTGGATGAAATACCACTACCCGGCCGCGTTCTGCGCGGCGCTGCTCAACGCGCAGCCGATGGGCTTCTACTCGCCACAGTCGCTCACTGCCGATGCACGCAGGCATGGCGTCACCATCCTCGGTCCGCATATCAACGCGTCCGATGCTGCCGCAACCCTGGAGTGGAACGACGCTGCAACCACTCCCACAGTTGAGCAACCCATCAGACCGGGCGTCGATATGGCCATCCCGCAACCATCCGTACGCTTAGGACTGTCAGAGGTCCGGCATGTTGGAGTGGCGCTAGCGGAACGCATCCACGGCGAACGTATGGCGAATGGCCCGTTCACCCACCTCGGCGATGTGGCCAGGCGCACCGAAGCATCAACAACGGCAATGCAGGCGCTGGCAACCGCTGGGGCGTTCTCCTGCTTCACCGCAGAAGACGGGCGAAGCCTCGACCGTCGCCGTGCGCTGTGGACCGTAGGGGCAGTCGCCCACGACCGCCCAGGCCGGTTGGCCGGCATCGTCACCGGGGCCGAGGCGCCAACCCTGCCCGGCATGGACACGGTGGAAACCATGGCTGCTGACCTCTGGGCAACCGGGGTCACCCCAGACGGTTATCCAACTGAGTTGCTCCGAGAAGAACTGAACCGCGTCGGTGTTGTTGCTTCGTCTGGCCTGCGTACCGTCGAGAACGGCCGCCGGGTGCGGGTCGCTGGTGTCGTCACTCACCGGCAGCGGCCTGCTACTGCGGGTGGCACCACGTTCATCAACCTTGAAGACGAGACCGGGCTGATCAACGTGATCGTGTCCAAGAACGTATGGGCCCGCTACCGACAGGTTGCCCAGGGTGCTGGTGCGCTGCTCGTGAGGGGTCGTCTGGAACGAACTGAAACGGTCTCGGCGCTGGCCTCTTCGGGTGGGTCGGACGGAACGGCTGGGCCGGTTGTCATCAACATTGTTGCCGACCGAATCGATCCACTCACGATGAGCGTTCGGCCTCGTCCTTCCCGAGACTTCCGCTGACGAGAATTCGAGAGCGGTCTCCTTCGGTCCGCTGACTTCGAATATCAATGAATGTCACTGAGAACATTCAAGACATTTCGACTCGGTGCCGATGTCTGGCACACTCGTCCAAACGGAGGCGCACGTGGCCGAATTCATCGACAACATCCATGACCTGAAGGGCGACATCGAGCGGCTTGAACGCAAGCTCGATTTTCTGTTCCGTCATCTGCACATCGACTACGTCGAAAGCGATCTGCCTGGCTACATGCTTGAGGCAACGCAGCTCATCCGTTTCGGTCGCCGCGACGACGCAGCAAAGCTCATTCGCGAGTACACGGCCGTCGGCGTGCTCGAAGCGCGCCAACAGGTCGAGCAAATCGCCCGCAACCTCGGCATCTGAGCAACGCACCAAATCCGGCTGAAAGCTGGGAGCTGTCAATCGTCGGCACAGAAGGTCGGCTTCGCTGACCTCGATGGGATCAGGGTTCCAGTGGGACCGGCGTGGTGCCGCCCTGTACCGGCACCGGGCCGGTGGCTGGTTCTTCTGCTGGTGGTTCGACCTTGCGGGGAGCGGTGGCGTCAGCAGTCGCAGGTGCAGTTTCCGGCGGTTGAGTGTTCTTCGGCTGCGAACTGGCGGCCCGTTTCTGGCGGATGGTGGTGACGCTGCCGCTCGCCCGCCTCTGCTGGGTAGTCGAGACCGAAACGGTCGAACCGTCTGCTCCCGTGGCTCGCGTGGCGTCGAGGGGAACCAATGTGATGGCAGACGGGACGGTTGATGGAAGCGTGATGCCGTCAGGCAACGTGGGACCGAGTTGAACCGCAGCTCCGTCTGGGTTAGTGATCGTGGGCACCGTGTTGGTAACACCCGGCAGTTCGGCTGGTGTCAGAAGATCTCCGGCAGGCTCGGCAACACGAACCGCTGTGACACGGTAGCCAGCGTCGGCATCGCCGCGAATGGTCGCGTCCCACCGCTGTTTAGGACCCTCAAATCGACACAGCCAATTCTTCTCCAGCGGTGTGCACCCTGCTTGGCGAACCTGCGGGACCCAGGTCCAATCGAAGAGTTTGTCCACGGCCTCGACGGATGCGTACAGCAACGCGCGGGGCCGATCTTGGTCTCGCCACGCGTCCCAGAGGTTGCGCGCAGCCGATTGCGGAGTGCGCAAACCGACCAGCGGAATTGCCTCGGGAGGCAGGCTGAGCACCGCAGTAGGGGTGATGCCCTCAGCGTCGATGCTGGTTGAAGGGGCGAGGTCGGCTACGCCGATGGGTGAAGTTGTGCTGACGCCGGTGGTGGTTGAACCAGTGGTGGACCCGCCGGACCCGCGCAGGGAAACGAACGAAACTACGCCGATGAGCGCCGCCAGCCCAACGGCAACGCGGACCAAAAAGGAGCGCGAGTTCTCGGCCGCTTCGATGTTGGTGTCTCGCAACTGCACATCACATCGTAGGAGGAGGGTGCGGTCTGCGTGGTCGCCGTTCGCGATCACCTCCGAACAAGACCCGGCGGTGGTCCCAAAACCGTGTCAAGTACGCACTGTTGCCTGCCGATGGTTGTTTCGTGCGGGACCCCGCGTCAGATGTCCCGTCGGGACCAGGAGCTTGTTGATGGTTGACCGACCGAACCTTCCAATGACCGGAAGTCGTTCGAACGCGTCCATCTTCCGGGTGGAGGCTCCGATAGACGACCTGCTTCCCGGCAAGTCCAATGAACAGTCGTTCCGCAAGACCCTGCTGGCATACCGCCACGGGATGCTGATCGTCATTGCCGTCATCCTGTACACAACGATTCCGCCCGGCGTGCCGGGCCGTCTCTTCGCGCTCGGCGGTGTGCTGATCGACCTTGTGGTTGGCGGTACGGCGCTGCACCTTGCCCGATCTTCGCGCAACCGGCGTTTGATAGTGATCCCGTGGCTGCAAGCCCTGTCGATGCTGGCGATCACTGCAGTTGCGCCAAGCATGCAAGCCGCCTTGTTCCTCATTGGGCTGTGCCTGTATTCCATCAACTCACCGTTGCACGGCACCTGGCCGTCAACTCTTGCCTTACTGACCGTTGTCGCAGCTTCGCCGATTGTGACCGTGCAACAAGGTGGAACGTTCGATCTGACGTTCCTGCTGATGTTCACTGTCTTCATTCCAGCTGCGGGTGTCATTGCCGAGCGGGTTCGGAGCAACGAGTTGTCCTCGCGTCGCCAGTATGTCGAGCTGCTCACCGGTCTCGACGCGGTGGTGTGGGAAGGCGACCCGGCAACGATGAAGCGAACGTTCGTCAGCCCGCAAAGCCGTGACCTGCTCAAGCTTGATCCGCGTGCCTTGATGGAACGTTGGTCGGAATATGTGTACCCAGACGATCGCGAACGTGAAGCGCAAAGCCGCGAGGCCGGCGTCGCGAACGAACGAGACTTCGTGATCGACTTTCGCATGATGAGCGCGGATGGTTCGGTGATCTATGTGCGTGACACGGTTCGTGTCGAGCGAGATTCCGCGGGCAAACCGTCTCGTATGCGTGGCGTGTTGGTGGACATCACGCGTCAGCAAGCGGCCGAGGATACGGTGCGCAAGCAGGCGCTGTATGACAATCTCACTGGTCTTCCGAATCGCTCGCTGTTCAATGAACAGCTGCGCATAAAGCTGGAGCAAGCCGAAGAGCGCAAGGAAGGTCTTGCAGTGCTGCTCCTTGACCTCAACGGTTTCAAGGAGGTCAACGACACCCTTGGCCACGCCGTCGGTGACCATCTGTTGCAGGCCATTGGCGGCCGCCTCAGCACCTATCTGAGCGACGCGACGTTGGTCGCCCGCCTAGGCGGTGACGAGTTTGCCGTGCTCATCCACCCTGGCACCGCGCAAACGGCATCGATTGCAGCGGAGACAATCGCGTCGTGCCTCACGCCGCCGATCACGGTCGATGACATGACGATTCAGGCAGGCGCCAGTACTGGCATCGCTCTTTACCCGAGTGACGGGCAGGATGGCGCATCACTGCTGCGCCGGGCCGATGCCGCCATGTACGAGGCCAAGCAGTCCGGTCGATCGCATATGTTCGCCACTCCAGACGACGACGTTGCCAACGTCCGTCGACTGCAACTTTTGGGTGAACTGCGGGCCGCGATTGCATCTGGGGACTTCCGCCTGTTCCACCAACCGAAGTTGGATATGCGGACAGGCCGGATTGTCGGAACCGAAGGCCTCGTTCGTTGGCAGCACCCTCAGTTCGGGCTGTTGACTCCGATCGAGTTCATAGAATTGTCCGAACTTTCTGGCCTCATCATGCCGTTGACCCGCTATTTGCTAGAGCTCGGTATCGCGCAGGCGGCGGCATGGCGTGCACAGGGGTTTGAGATCGCAGTCGCAATCAACCTAAGCGTACGTAACTTCTTCGACCAAGGTCTGCCGGACTTCATCAGCGACCTACTTGATCATCATCACCTCCCGGGCAAGTTCTTGGTTCTGGAAATCACCGAGCGCGAAGTGATGAGCGACCGTGCACTGGCGCGTGCTGCGCTGTCACAGTTCCGCGAGCTCGGTGTGAAGATCTCGGTGGACGACTTCGGCACCGGATTCTCCTCGCTGTCTCAGCTGCAGTTGCTACCAATCGATGAGATCAAGATCGACGCGAGTTTCGTGCGCAACATGCTCACCAACCAGCAAGATGCTGTGATTGTGAAGTCGATCATCGACCTAGGCCACAACCTTGGTCTTGAGGTAGTTGCCGAAGGCGCCGAAACGCCGAACGAACTGAACGCATTGAGGGAGCTGGGCGCTGACCGTTTGCAGGGTTACGTCATCGGCAAACCAATGCCAGCCGAAGACCTCACGCGATGGTTGCGACGTCTCGCCGGCCAACCTGATGAAGAGCAGCCGCTCTCGAGCCCGCAGTCGGTAAATCGGCCGGCCGAGCCCGCGCCTCGGGCAAGCCGTTTGCTCGCACAGTCAGCCGGCAAGCGCCGCGGCGCGTAAGCGACCTTCGCCGGCCAGCGGCTGGCACAAACCAGCGGTCAACTATCAAGACCTCGAGCTCCATCCACGAGGGCTCGGTTCGAGGCGGCCAAGCCTGGCCCGACGCTGCCTTACGCTGCAAGGATGAACCCTGCCTTCGAGGACGTCACCATCGAACGACTGGTGGCTGGCGGCGATGGCCTTGGCCGCCTGGCTGATGGCCGAGTGGTGTTCGTTCCGGCCGTCGTACCAGGGGACAAGGTCACAGTCGACCTCACGCTGACGAAGAAAGACCTTGCCAAAGGCGTTGTGAGAACGGTCCTTCAAGCAGGACCAGACCGAGTCCAGCCGCCTTGTCCGCAGGTCGCGGCCGGCTGCGGGGGCTGCGACTGGCAACAGCTCTCGCCCTCGGCTCAGCACACAAATAAGCTGGCGGTTGTCGTCGATGCGTTTACCCGCATCGGTCGTTTTCCAGATTCAGCAGTGCGCGTACGATTCGCCGGAGCGGTCGGAACTCCTGGCGCCTCAGGGTCCGGTTTGCGAACCACGGTTCGGGCCTCCATCAACCGTTCTGGTCGGGCAGGGTTCTACCGCGGCGGAACGCACGAGGTTGTTGCATCAGGCCCGTGCATGGTTGCTCATCGGGTGATCGCGCATGTGCTGGAGTCCGGATCGTTCGCGCCGTCCGAAGAGGTCATCATTCGGGTGGGTGTGGCAGGGCACCAGCTCGTGGTCGGAACCTCTCAACCGGGAAGTGTGAAGCTACCCGCCGTTCCTGCTGGTTGGACCGCAGAAGTTGTGCGCACCCCCGCTTCCGGTGGGATGGGCGCAGTGCTTGAACACGTCAACGGTGTTGACCTGCGCGTGTCCATCAGCTCGTTCTTTCAGTCCGGGCCTGATGCCGCCTCGTTATTGGCAACGACTGTGACAGACCTGTTCGCACCCTTTGGTGCCCCGGACGTGTTTGTAGACCTGTACGGCGGTGTGGGCCTGTTCGCGGCAACCGCTGGCAAAGGCGCCCGAGAATTGGTAGTTGTTGAGTCGTCTTCCAGTTCGGTTTCCGACGCCCGTCACAACCTTGGGCCTGCCGCTCTCGTGCACCGCAGCACCGTCGAAGAGTGGGAGCCGCCCCGAGTCGTTCGTCGCTCGCCAAAGGTGCACCTTGTCGCAGACCCTGCTCGTGCGGGTTTGGGCCGTGATGGTGTCGCTGCGGTGATGCGGGCTCGGCCGAGCGCGTTCGTGCTGGTGAGCTGCGACGCCCCAGCTGGCGCCCGCGACGCTCGTCTGCTGACCGAGGCCGGCTACGAGCTGCAACAAGCTGCTGTGCTCGATTTGTTTCCGCACACGTCGCACATGGAAACCGTGATGTTGTTCGTGCCGACCGACGCCGTGAAGTTCAACGTTCCGGCGACGATCGAAACGGACGACGAGCACTAACAAGGCTTGTTCACGCCTGTTCCGGCCCGAGGTGCGGCCAAGCCGCCGGACAGTCTTGGCGGCCGCAGTATCCTCAAGGACTTCATGAACGTGCCAGTTTCCGCAACCGGGGATCCGCTCAGCCTCCTCACGGTGCACGCCCATCCCGACGATGAAGCTTCGAAGGGCGCTGGCACGCTGGCGCGCTACAGCGACGAAGGGGTTCACACCACGCTGGTGTGCTGCACGGGCGGCGAGCTCGGCGATATTGCCAACCCGGCGATGGATCTGCCAGAGGTCAAGGAGAACCTGCAAGCTGTGCGCGCAGACGAATTGGCAAAGGCCACCAAGGTCATCGGCTTCTCCGAAGTAGTCATGCTGGGTTACAGGGATTCTGGAATGGCGGGAACTGAAGCCAACGACGATCCAGCGTGCTTTCATCAGGCCGATCGATCCGAAGCTGTTGCACGCCTCGCACGCATCATTCGTCGCGTTCGCCCTCAGGTTGTCATCACCTACTCCGACGATCAGCAGGGCTACCCGCATCCCGACCATCTTGCGGTCCACGACATCACTGCGCCTGCCTGCGTCGCGGCTGGCGATCCGCTGTACATGCCAGAACTGGGCGCTGCGTGGCGCCCGCAGAAGCTCTACTTCTCGGCGTGGGCACGGGCTCGAATGATTGCGTTTCACCAAGCGTTCATTGATCGGGGTCTCACATCTCCTTACGACGACAAGTGGTTCGAGAGGCCAGCTGCCGATCACCGCATCACCACCCGAATCGATGTTCGTCAGCAGTACGCGCGCAGATGCGATGCGTTACGCGCGCACGCCACGCAGATCGACCCCACTTCGCCGTTCTGGTTCGGGTTGCCCGACGACGAAGCTGCCCAGATCTATCCGTTCGAGGACTTCATCCTCGCGGAATCCGTGGTCGATGTGGCTGACCTTGGTCCATTCATCGAAGGCGAACTTCGCATGACTCACGAGGCTGACCTCTTCGCCGGTGTTCGCTGAGCCAACTCGTGCGTCAGAGCCGCTAGTGAATCGGCACAAACGTGACGCCTTGGGTACAGTCAGCTGAACCCCGGCGTTGTGATGACGCCTCGTAAGGAGCACTTGCACATGGCGAAGTATCTGTCCAAAGAGTGGCATGACAAGGCGAAGGAACTAGCCCAAACGTTCCCCGACAAGCCCGGTGCAACCGCCAAAATGGCGCTACGTGTGACGGGAGGGCCCGACGGTGACATCTCGTACTTCCAGGTCATCGAGAATGGAAAAGTGCTGGACCAGGCGTTGGGTGAGCTGCCAGACGCAGATTTCACGATGATCTCTACGTGGGACGACAGCGTGAAAGTTCAGAAGGGCGAACTCGATGCAAACGCTGCGTTCATGCAGGGAAAAATGAAGGTGACCGGCAACGTGGGCAAACTGATGGGCCTGATGCCACTCACGATGAGCCCCGAGTACAAGGTGATTCAGGAGCAAGTCCGCGAGATGACTGAATACTGACGTTGGAGCAGTTGGGCCTCGAGTCCTGACCGTGCTGTTTAGCGGGTCGGTGAGCCGGTCGGTCAGTTCGATCGTTGAGCGTTTCGAAGCGCTCGATAGCCGATCTGATGAATTGCACTGCGGGCCATGATGGCCCGCAGTGTCGCGTGCAGCGCTGCGTCTTCAACCAGCACCCGGTGGTGCTCGACCTGAGTTGACCAACCGGCAGTGGCGTTGTACAGACTGCGCAGTTCCGGTGTGTCTATTGCCGGCCGCAGACGAAGCTCGGTGACGCCCGACGCGAGCTGGTGCATGGCGAGTTCGAGCGAAGCCGCCGTTGGATCTTCGATGTCGATCACATAGTCGGGCGTGAAGACCCCCGCGTCGGCCGCAAGGCGACGGAAGGGAAACCCTGCACGTGCTTCGGTGGCCGTACTTGGAAGACGGAGTGGCAGGTTGAACTCGACCGCCAACTCGAGTTCCACATCGAAGAACTCGGGCCGCATGTGCAGAGCATCGAGATGGCTGTCGAGGTGAGACACGTCGAAACCCCACCAGATAGCCCGTTCGATTTGAGCCCTGCACTCTCGGCGGACTTCGTCGAGCGACGCGTGATCCCACAGGTCGGGTGCCGTTGACGGGAAGCCGCCGTTGCCGTCGACCAGCGACGGTGCGTGGGTGAGCGGTCCCCAACGAAACCGCTCGTGCTCTGCGAGAACGGTGAGTGAAACACCGATGTCTTCTCCACGGAAATCTGCTGCGGCGGAGCGTGCCCATGGGCCAGGGACCATCAGCCGGCCGGTAGAGGCCATGCCTCGCCTGAGCGTGTCGTATCCGCCTGCGGTTGCGGCATGTGTGCTGCCGATTCCGTCGACAGCGATCAACACAACGCGGGCGTCGGGGGCGAACCCGAGGCGGCTAGTCAGGTTGGTGCTCACGAGCCAACCGTAGCGGGACATGCTCGCCACAGTCCGCGCCCTTCGTCTCGGGCGGCCCGAACGGCGTCGGCGAACTCATCGACGTGGGCCACATTGGGCGGGTAAGTGAGTGCGTTGGCATACCCGTTGCGAGCGATGGACAGGTTGACGAAAAGTCCATCGGATGCCCGATAGATGTACCCAAGCAGCCGCCCGTATCGGTCTCGTTCTTCCACGTCTCGTTCTATGCGGACACGGGTGCCTGCGGGAAGCAACGCAGCGATGAATCTCGACGCCTCTGGTCCGAAACACTGCACTGGCGTATTGGGGCGTTTGGTCTCCGGGGTGTCGATGCCAATGAGGCGGACGGCCTCTTCGCCGCCGTCGGCGAATTGAATGGTGATCGTGTCGCCGTCGCTGAGACGGACCACCGTCGCGTTGGCCTGCACTGCGCCAGGCCCAGTCAAGCCGACGGCCGCCCGCTCGGTCGGGTCGGTGGGGCCAGCTCCGATTGAGCCGGAGTTCGTCGGTTGTGGGCTGGAGGTCGGTTGGCCCCGCTGGACGCTGAATGCCGAGCCAGTGTCGGTGAGGTCCGAGCAGGCAGTGGTCAGGACAGCGCAGCAGGCCACAGCGATGAGGCGCGTTGCCAAGCTCCGCTGCTTCGCGCGCGTAACGTCACACAGAGTGGTGATTTGGGTGTGGGATCGGATGGTTTGCATAGACGTTCGGAACTGAACCTGCATACAGTGGTGATGTTGGCCACGAAGAGTAGTCACACGGTGTCCTGGAAGTCACGGTGTGAAACCTCAGCAACGGCGAGCACAACGAACAGCAAACAACAGCACAAATCACGCAACCGACAAGTCCATCTCTCGACCCGGGGGTCCGGACGACCAGATGGAAGGAAACCAGATGAACCGAATCGCTACAACGATGCGGCGCCTGGGACTGTCGGGAGCGCTGGTGGTTGGGATGTCGGCATCAGGGGTGGCGTCGACATCTCAACCCGCTGTTGCATTTGTGGCCTCGGCGAACCCGGCGAACCCCGTGAACCCAAAGGTGAGCATTCAGGCTCCGGGTGACACGCAGGTGACGAAGAAGCCGACTCGTGAGGAGCAGTTGGGCGGCAAAGCGCTCGACTTGATTTCCTTCCCGTGGCAGGACGCACTGCCTGGCTGGCGAATTCGATTCCTGCCGCCACGCAAGGGCTACCTGGCGATCACCTTTCGTGAACAACGGCGGATCGACGTGTACGTGCGGGCCGATCGATCTGCGGTGAGTGTTGCCCATGACGTGGCACATGAGTTGGGCCACGCAGTGGACGTGACTTACTTGAGCGACGAGCACCGTGCAGCGGTGCTGCAGATTCGCGGATTGAAGCCGCAGACGAACTGGTGGGCGTGTAACGCCTGCACGGACCTGGAGACCGGAGCTGGTGACTTTGCCGAGACGTTTGCTCTGATTGCCGCGCCTCGTTACAAGTTCTACAGCGAACTGGGGAACGAACCGACCCCAGACATGCTGCGGGATGTGAAGGGCGTTGTGACCAACGCCCTTGCTTTCGTTTAGGTGCGACAAGAAGCCTGAAGGGTCAGGCTGCTTGTCGGTGCTGAGCGACGGTAGCTTCGCGACGAGCGGCAGCTTCGGCGAGCGCAGCGCGGGCCGACAAGATGCCGACACGGCCGAGCTGCCGAGTGCGCTCATCGAGGCGGTACCGCGTGAGCACGGCCGGTGCCGGATCTGGGTTCACGATGGTGAGCTGTGCGGTTGACATGTGTCCAGTATCCGGAAGGGGTATGACAGAAACGTGGCGTCTGCGAGAAATTCCGAGAAATTCCACTCTCGACCCCTCCGACGAACCTGTGAACGTCTCCGAGCAGGTAACAGCGTCCTTCCAACGCGTACGGTGGAGACATGAGTACCAATCGTTGGGGCATCACTATTCCGTTTGACGGACTGACGCTCGCCAATCATCGCGACATCCTGCAAGAGCTCGAATCGTTGGGCTACACAGACATGTGGAGTGCCGAGGCCATGGGCAACGACGGGTTCAGTCCCCTCATGCTCGCTTCTGCGTGGACGAAGCACGTCACGCTCGGCACAGCGATCATCCCCGCGTTCACGCGTGGCCCGGCGCTCCTTGCGCAAAGTGCGGCCTCGTTGGCCGAGGCTGCACCTGGTCGTGCAGCGATAGGCATTGGCACGTCTTCGAACGTCATTGTGCAGAACTGGAACGCCATCCCGTTCGAACGCCCCTACCAGCACACTCGCGACGCCGTCCGATTTCTTCGGGCTGCGTTGAACGGCGAGAAGATCGATCACGCCTACGAGACGTTCACCGTGAAGGGTTTCCGCCTGGGTCGAGTGCCCGAGGTGAAGCCGCCACTGCTCATCGCAGGCTTACGTCCGGGAATGCTGCGTTTGGCAGGTGCTGAGAGCGACGGCGCCATCATCAACTGGCTGTCAGCAGCAGACGTTTCGAAGGTGACAGCGGTCGTGAACGAGGCAGCCAACGCCGCCGGCGCAACCGAATCCAAACAGATCGTTGCCCGCATCTTCGTATGCCCCAACCCAGATGCAGACGTCGTCCGCAAAGGTGCCCGGATGGCAATCGCGGCGTACCTCAACGTGCCCGTCTATGCCGCGTTCCACGAATGGCTGGGTAACGGGCCGCGGCTGCAGGGCATGTGGGATGCGTGGAAGGCGGGCGACCGTCCGGCGGCGCTCGCAGCCATTCCTGACGACCTTGTCGACGAACTCGTAGTGCACGGCACGGCTGCCGAGTGCAAGGCAAAGCTGCAGCTGTACGTCGACGCCGGTGTCACCACCCCGGTGATTGCAGTTCTGCCCTTCGGGATCGATTCGATTCAAGCGGCACGAGACCTCGCCCCGGCGTCGTGAAAGCGTGCACCCAGGCCCGGTCACCATCACCGACCCTCAAGACGTCAGGCTCGATGACTATCGAGAACTGAAAGACGCCACCCGACGCCGAAGCGGAACGTTCATTGCCGAGAGCGAGCGGGTGATCACCCGTTTGCTCCAATCTCCGTTCACGGCGCGGTCCGTCCTACTCACAGCTAACCGCTACGCGCGCTTACAACACTGCCTCCCCGACGGCATCGAAGCGTTCGTTGCAGACGAATCGACAATCAACCACGTCGTGGGTTTCCCGTTGCACCGCGGAGCGGTCGCACTCGGTGTTCGCCCGACGACGATGGCTCCACCACTTGACCTATTGGGCTCCGCTCGAGTCGCAGTGGTCATCGAGGACGTGGTCGACCCCGACAACATCGGTGCAATATTTCGCCACAGTGCAGCCTTCGGAGTCGGTGGCGTTATTCTGTCGCCGAGCGCAGGAGACCCGTTGTACCGAAAGGCGCTTCGAGCAGCCGTTGGTTGGTCGCTGCACGTCCCGTGGACACGGATGTCGGCTGATCAATGGCCCTCGACTCTGGTGGACCTGCGCAGCGACGGGTGGCATGCCCTTGCGCTCACCCCATCTGACGACGCCTCCGTGCTTCCGAAGACGCTCGCCGAGTTGGGGCCCGACTCACGCATCGCGCTCCTCGTCGGTACCGAGCATGACGGCCTCACACCCGCAGCGTTGGAGTATGCCGACGTGCTCGCCCGCATCCCGATGGCGGCAGGGGTTGACTCGCTCAACGTGGCAACCACAGTTGCCATTGCGCTCTACGAGCTGACGAAGCGAGAGTGGCGATAGCGACTCAAACCCGCAGCGACGCGAACCGAGTAGCGACTCGAACCAGGCCGCTATTCGGACTGGGGTATTCGGCCATTACCGTGTGGGTACGATTCCGCCATGTCGCTCACCGAACCGCGGTACAACGCCCGACCATTCATCGGAGAGCGCCTCGCCGGAGGCAGCCGTTCGGTTGTATATGCCTCAGCCGGCAACACGGTAGTGAAAGTCCCGAACCCTGGCACTCCTGACTCGTGGATCAGGGCCGAAGCCATCTACTGCGATGCGGCTGTTGCGGCAGGAGCGCCGGCCCCACGTGTTCTGGAGACCGTTCGCTTGAACAGCGAGCACACGGTTCGTTTTGAACGCGTCGCCGGGCGACCAATGTGGGACCATGTGGCCGATAACCCATCCACGGCGAGTGCCAACGGAGCAACGCTGGCACAAGTCCAGATCGATCTACAAACGAAACCTGTGCCGATTGTCCTGCCAGAAATGCGCTCACGTCTGCTGGCCAAGTTGCACCTAGCTGCGGCGGTGTTACGAGAGCACCGACTCGGCGTCGTTCAGCTGCTCGAGTCCGCTTGGTCCGATGCAAAACCGATGTCGCTGTGTCACGGCGACCTGCACCTGAAGAACGTGTTGATGAGCCCCGACGGGCCGGTGCTGGTGGACTGGTTCGACGCGTCTCGTGGCCCGTGGATAGCCGATGTTGCTCGAACATCGTTGTTGCTTGACATGGCTCTCGGCACGAGTGGGCCTGGCCCTGAGTGGTTGCCGGCGCTGCGCCTTGGCTACCTCGCGCGGATCAGCCGCGAACCAGCTTTCGAGGAATCTGCATTCCGCCGTTGGCGTGTGATCGGTCTGGCCGCCCGGCTATCCGAAGGGCTGCACGTTGAGCTCACACTTGACCTGCTGGAGCGAGAGCTTGCCAGCCTGCCACTGACCCGGACCTGAACCGCTTCACAGCTCACCCGACTAAAGGCCTGAGCAGTGCTGCCACCCCGGCTGCGGCGGCGAGCACAAGATCGTCGTTTTCTGGGCACGGGAGCTCGACGTGCGCCCCGGCTTCGTGTGCAATGACGGACCCGGCAGCCCAATCCCAGATCTTGATATCCCGTTCGAAGTAGGCATCGACGCGACCATCGGCCACCCAGCACATTTGCAACGCAGCAGAGCCGAAGCAGCGGATGTCTCGCACGTCGCCCAGCAATGCGGCTGCAATCTGGCCCTGTTTCACCCGAAGTGCACTGTGGTAGCTGAACCCGGTTGTGACCAGGGTTGCGCCGAGTTCGTGACACGCGGACGCCCGCAACGGCCGGGTGCCGTACTCCGAGCTGCTGCACCGTGCACCACCCCCTCGATGCGCCATGAACACCTCGTCCCGCGGAACGTCGATAACCGCACCGGCAACCATGACGCCGTTGACGGCCGCTGCGATGCTCACCGCAAAGAGCGGCACGCGGTACAAAAAATTCACGGTTCCGTCGAGCGGATCGATGATCCATTGCAGCCGAGCTGCTCGATCGGCCACCCCTGACTCTTCGCCGATGAATCCCGCCGAAGTTGTTGCCTGGCGGAGGAACGAAACCACGGATCGTTCGGAGTCCAAGTCCGTCTGGGTGACGACGTCGGTGGCTGAACTCTTCGTGGCGATCGATGTGGGATCTACCGACCCGGCCCTGATGATGGCGGCGGCCTGGCGGGCTGCCTGCACCGCCAATGATTCCAACTCGGCAGGCGAAGGGATGTCGCCCTGGATGTCGTCGTGCTTGACCAGGTCAGGCACGCCTGACCTCGAGTTCGGTCTCGGCGAGCAACTCCATGTCTTCATCGGTGACGCGGGAATCTGTGATGAGCACGTCGATCTCGTTCAGACCCGCATAGCTGTATGTCTGGTCATTGTCGAACTTTGATTGATCGACCAACGCAACAACCCTACGCGCGCTTTTCATCATTGCCCGTTTGACGTGATGCTCGACTGGGTACGGGGTGGTGAGGCCGCGTTTGAAGGAGAACCCGTCGCAGCTGATGAACAGCAGATCAGCTCGAACAGCACTGATCTGCTCGATGGTCATTGCGTCGACCGCGGCGAGCGTGTTGGTGCTGATGCCACCGCCCAACATGGTCACGTCGTCGACTCCGCGGCGAGCAAGGATGAGCGCGATCGTGAGCGAGTTGGTGGTGATTCGTAGACCGAGGTCAACCGGAAGTACTTCGGCGAATCGCTGGTTGGTGGAACCCGAGTCGATGATGAGCGTCGCCCCACGACGAAGCTCTGCACAGGCCAAGCGGCCGATCGCGAGCTTTTCCTCGGTGTTCTGGCTCCCACGAGCATCGACCATTGGTTCGTGGAAGTTGCGTTCCACCGGCACAGCCCCGCCGTGCACGCGGCGGACGAGGCTTTGCTCTTGAAGATCGGAAAGGTCTCGTCGGATGGTCTCGGTAGTGACGTCGAAAAGCTGAGCGAGATCTGACACGTCAACCGCGCCGCGTTGGCGGGCGAGCCGATAGATCTGCCGTTGGCGCTCGACCTGGAGCCGTGTCGAGCCACCGAAGTCGGACTGGGACATCACGATTTCAGTGTCGCAGACGGAGGACCGTCAGCTGGCGTTCTGGCTGGCGCTGTTGCTGGCCGTTGACCACGCATGGAGGGTCGCGAGAGAACCGTGAGCTTCGAGGCTCTGTAACGCAGTGGTGAACCGGCTGACGAGCCGATCGGATCGGCCGAATTCGTTGCCGAACACACGGCTGTATTCGAGAAACGCAGCTGGTCGTGATTTGCTGCGAAGCGCAGCGTCTCTGGCCTCATCGAGGTTGGGATCGTTCGAGAGAACGATCGGCTTACCTGCGTCGTTGACGCCACGCAGGTAACGGCACCATCCGGCGATTGCCAGCGTGAGCATGTCGATAGGCCCGCCGCTTTGAAGCTGTTGGGCCAGGGTCTGCAGGATGAACGTGGGGAACTTCGCGGTTCCGTCGAGGCACAACCGGGAAATGGTGTCTGCGATCGCCGGGTTCGAGAACCGATGCACCAACTCGTTTTGGTAAGCGACTAGGTCGATGCCGGCCGGAGTTTCGAGGGTCGGCACGGCTTCGTTAGCCATAAGCGCACGTACGAAACGCTCGATACGCGGGTCGGCCATGGCGAGGTGCACGTACTCAATGCCGGCAAGGGCAGCGTGGTACGCCAGCGCGGAATGGCTGCCGTTGAGGAGGCGGAGCTTCATGTGCTCGTACGGAACGACGTCGGCGGTCATGAGTACACCGACGTCTTCGAATCGTGGACGGCCGCTGACGAACACATCTTCGAGGGCCCACTGACGGAATGGTTCGCATACGACTGGCCACCCATCGATGACTCCGAACGTGTCGGCGACAAAACGGCGGTCGGCGTCGGTGGTCGCCGGCGTGATGCGGTCGACCATGCCGTTGGGGAACGCACCGTTGCGTTCGAGCCACGTTGCCAACGAATCCGAAGATGCTGCAGCGGCGCCCAGCACAGCAGTGCGGACGACGTTACCGTTGCCCGGCAAGTTGTCGCACGACATCACGGTGAACGGGGCGACGCCCGCGGCACGACGGGCTTCGAGCGCACGGTTGATGATCCCGAACGTGGTCTGCGGGTTTGTGGCTGCAAGGTCTGTGAGCAGACGATCGTCGGGAACGAACGCTCCGTGGTTGACCGGGTACCCGCCCTCGGTAATGGTGAGCGAGACGATGGACGTCGACGGGTCTGCAAGCAAACGGATGGTGTCTGCCGAATCAGGGACCGCCCGAGAGAACCCGGAGATTGAACTGATGATGCGGCCGGTTGCCTGATCTCCTGACTTCTCGACCACTATGTACAAGCCATCTTGTTCGCCAAGGACGTCGGCCATCGCCTGATCTTGCGCCATCACTCCAGTTCCGGTGATCGACCATTGGACCGAGCCCGCCACCGAGCCCGCCATGGAGCCAGGGACGCTGCGGAGATCGTCGAGGTACACAGCCAGATGCGAACGATGAAACGCACCGACGCCGAAATGGACGATCCGCGTGCCGTCTTCCGTGCTTGAGACAGCGCTGGAATCTCCGGCGGACGGAGCGAGCGGTGCAACTCGAAGCAGGGGCTGAAGTTGGGAGCTACCAAGTTGGGCAGGTTGGGCAGGTTGGGCAGGTTGGGCAAGTGCGGCGCGCAGTTCGGCGGCCAGACCGGCATTCAGCCGACGTGCAGTCATACCAACAGATTCCCACAGATATCACGGCATTTTCTACTGGATCTATTCAAAAAGTGACTTGCATCACGGACGAAACACAGATAAAACAACATTCGCCAACCACTGGAGAAGTGGCGCTGCGTCATGCGCGGCATGTCGGTTCTCCCTATTCACAACTCGAAGGAACCCCGATGAAGCCACGATCGATCGATCGACCGCATCGCTCACGCACCCGCTCGACTGCTCTTCTGGGCGCGTTTGCTGCGCTAAGCCTTTTGGCGTCGGCTTGCGGCAGTGACGCTGCGACGACAGAGGACACCGCTCCTGTCACCGAAGCAGTTGCTGAAACCACGCCAGCTGAAACAACTCCGGCTGAAACGACTCCTGCGGAGACGACCCCGGCCGAAACCACTCCTGCCGAGACGACCCCAGCGGCTGCTGCCGACGGTGGTTCGATCACGGTCGCCATCGTCGACAACCCGACGATGAAAGACATCCAGACCCTCACCCCGGACAACTTCACGAAGACCACCGGCATCAAGGTGAACTACGTGTCGCTCAACGAGCAGACCCTTCGTGAGCAGGTCACCAAGTCCGTCGGTTCTGGCGCAGCCCAGTACGACGTTGTCATGATTGGCCCATACGAGGCCCCGCAGTTCGGCGCCAACGGCTGGCTGCAGGACCTCACCGCGATGGCAGCAGCTGACACCGCATACGACGTCGCTGACCTCATCCCAGCTGTGAAGGGCGCGCTGTCCAACGACGGCAAGATGTACGCCGTTCCGTTCTACGCAGAATCCTCGTTCGTCATGTACCGCAAGGATCTGGCAGATGCAGCAGGCGTGACCATCCCAGAAGCACCAACTTGGGACGAAATCGCAGCAGCAGCCAAGAAGATGAAGACCGCTGACGTTGCTGGCATCTGCCTTCGTGGCAAGCCAGGCTGGGGCGATCTCGGCGCATCACTCGGCACCGTCGTCAACACGTTCGGCGGCACCTGGTGGGAGGCCAACGCAGATGGTTCCATCGGCAAGGCACAGGTCAACACCGGCGGCTTCAAAGAAGCATTCAACTTCTACGCACAGCTCCTCAAAGATGCTGGCCAGCCAGACGCAGCTAACGCCTCGTTCAACGAGTGCCTGAAGCTCATGCAGGACTCCAAGGCAGCCATGTGGTACGACGCAACTGTCGCCGCCGGCATCCTCGAATCTGATGACAGCCCAATCAAGGGCAAGCTCGCCTATGCACTGGCACCTACCAAGGCCACCAAGGCCTCGGGCTGGCTGTGGTCATGGGCCCTGGCAATGCCAGCAGGCACCGCGAACACCGACAACGCCTGGAAGTTCATGAGCTGGGCCACGTCCAAGGAATACATCAAGCTGGCAGCAACCCTGCCGGGCGGATGGGCCGGCATTCCTCCAGGAAGTCGTACGTCCACATACGCAATCCCGGAGTACCTGGCCGCTGCGCCAGCCTTTGCACCGCTGACGCTCAAGGCAATGCTTGCTGCACCGATCGACAACCCAGGTACCACCAAGCGTCCTGGTCTGCCAGGCGTCCAGTACGTCGGCGTTCCTGAGTTCCAGGATGTCGGCACCCGCTGCACCCAAGAACTGTCCGCAGCACTTGCTGGCACACAATCGAACGACGATGCCCTGAACAAGTGCCAGGACATCGCCGCCGAGGCCTCGTCCTGATCCCCTTGTCAGGACGAGAGAACTGAGCAACTGGTGAACGCCGTGCCAGCCACTGCCCCAAAGACCGAGGAGACCTCCGACGCGATGCGTCGGACCTTGGTCCGCAGGCAGGGGTGGGCACGGCGAGCACCGTTGCTCCCCGCTCTCATCTTCACGGTGCTGGTGACCCAGTTGCCGTTTGTCATCACCATCTGGTACTCCCTGAACAAGTGGGATTTTCTCAAGCCCAATAGCTTTTCGTTCACCGGGCTCAGCAATTACACCAAGCCGTTCAGCGACCCGTTCTTTCGGGAAGCTGCACTGCACACGATCGTCATCGTGGTGGGCACAGTGCTGATCGGCACCGTGCTCGGCACAACGTTGGCCAGTCTTCTCGACCGTAAGTTTTTTGGTCAGGGCGTAGTGCGCACGCTGCTCATCACCCCGTTCCTCATCATGCCGGTGGCGGCTTCGCTCATCTGGCGTCACGCGTTCCTCGACGCAACCTACGGGTTCGTCAACTGGCTGTTGTCATTGGTCGGGGCTGACCCAGTGGCATTCACCACCCGCCATCCGCTCGCCGCAGTCGTGGGCGTTCTGGTGTGGCAATGGACACCGTTCATGATGCTCATCATCTTGGCGGGCCTACAGGGTCAGTCTGGTGAGGTGCTGGAAGCAGCTCGCGTCGACGGTGCCTCGGCACTGCAGACGTTTCGATCAATCACGCTGCCGCACCTTCGCCCGTATATGGAGCTTGGAGCATTGCTCGGATCCATCTACCTCATTCAGACGTTCGACACTGTCGATCAGCTTGCTGGCGGCTCACCGGGCGCCCGCAACATTCCGTACTTCATCTACCAGCGTTCCATCGGCGGGGGCTGGAAGTTCGGCCAGGCATCGGCCTATGGGGTTGTGGTCGTCATCGCCACCATTGTCATTGCCAACCTTGCCCTGCGCCTCATCTCATCGCTCCTTGAGGACCAATGAAGAATTCCTCTCTGCCCCTGAAGCGCCGGCTCATCTCCCTTGCGCTTTCGTCCCTGGCTTGGGTTTTGGGCTTTCTGTTCTTCTTTCCTGTGCTGTGGATGGTGCTCACATCATTCAAGACAGAAGTAAGCGCGCAGAGTGAAGTTCCGAACCTTCGTCTTGACGGCGGGCTCGACCGCTATCGCGAGATTACGAAGAACCTGCCCGGCACGCTCACGTTCATGAAAGCGTTTGGCACGTCGACCATCGTTGTGGTGGCCTCAACACTCGTAGTGCTCCTGCTCGCCGTTCCCGCAGCTTATGCGCTGGCAATCCGCCCCATCCCCAAGTGGCGAGATGTGCTGCTGTTCTTCATCTCGACGAAGTTCCTGCCCATTGCCGCCGCAATCTTGCCGATGTACACGATCTCCAAACGGCTGGGTGTGCTTGATACCAAGTTGCTGATCATCGTGGTGTACACGTCGATGAACCTGCCATTGGCCGTCTGGATGCTCCGGTCGTTTTTCGCAGAGGTGCCTAAGGAACTGCTGGAAGCTGCACAGATCGACGGTGCGGGATTATTCGCACGTATTCGTACGATTCTCATCCCGATCGTTGCCCCAGGTTTGTCGGCGACGGCCCTGCTGTGCTTCATCTTTGCCTGGAACGAGTTCTTCATGGTGGTCAACCTCACCGCGTTCAACTCCCAGACCATTCCGATATGGGTCACCACCATGATCAGCACTCGTGGCCAATTCCTCGCGAAGCTTTCAGCAGCATCCACGCTTGCGTGTCTTCCCGTCGTGATCGCCGGGTGGGTCGCCCAGAAGCGACTGGTGCGCGGACTGACCATGGGCGCTGTCAAGTAAGTCCGAAGCGGTTCCGCGTCGTTTCGTTGACAGAGTTCATCATCCAGAAACAGCAAAACACCCTGTTTCATCCGTATGACATATCCAGTAGCGGCACTCGTCGGCTAAGTTGCGTGAGTAATGCAAACCATTCAGGACACCCCGGTTGCTTCAAGCGACACCGATCTGTCGATCAGCCAGGTCAACATGTCGCAGGCCATGTCGATGATCGACGCAGGCCTTTCACAGATGATGAAGCGAGAGCTGGTCGCGGCAGCAGAGGTCACCGATCTTCTGCTCGACGTTCGATCTCTACTCGCCGACGTAGTTCCGTCAGCAAACTAGTTCGTCACCCAGTCGTTCACCCGAGAGGGTGAACGATGGCGCGTTCGCGGCTCGTGGGGTCGAGCATCGTTCTGTGGCCTCAGCCGCTGTGCTTGTTGTGGTCCTTGCTTGTTGTGGTCTTGCTTCTTGTTGCCGGTTCGTCTGTATCAAAGCGTGGCGGTTCGTTGTGCGCTTCGCTTGGGGCGGTTCGATGTCAGCCCGGGCTCAGCGGCCGAAGAGTTGCACCATTGCTGTGTACCCGCGCGTTGTTGCATGGTCGAGCGGTGTGTCACCGTTTCGGTCGGCAATGCGTTGATCTGCTCCCGCATCCAACAGCATCCGCACAACGGCCTGATGGCGTTCGCCTCCGTCGCCGAGAATCACCGCCTCTAGCAACGCCGTCCACCCGAGGTTGTTGATGTGGTCAAGCGGCGGACCGCCTCGTAAAAGTTCGCGAATCGCCTCGACATTGCCAAGATGCGCCGCTGCAATGAGCGCGGTTCCGTCCCAGCGTGAGGTGATGTTGGTTGCTTTGCCTCCGTTGGCGATCGCCAACCGCACCATGGCAGCGTCGTTGGTCACTGAAGCGATCGTGATCATGTCGTAGCGGTCCGCATCCAGCAGGTTGGGGTCAGCCCCGCCCCGCAGCAAGGCCAGTGCCGCCCGATCGTTGCTGAAGTGTGCTGCGACCATGAGCGGCGTCCGGCCCCGCGGGTCGCGTGCGTTGGGGTTGTACTTTGGCGTGCGCTTGGCTGTGAGCAGTGCCGCAATTGTCCTTGCATCGTTTCGTGCCGCGGCAGCGAACAACCCTCGATAGGCCGAGCGTTCGGCTGGCGACGGAGCGACCTGAGCATTGACTCGTTCAGGAGTCGTCGACGAGATGACACCGGCAAAAACCAACACAGTTGTTAGTTGCTTCCAACGCAGTTTCAGTGTGGACGCTGACATCTGAAAATCGTATGCCTTGTTCGATGGGTTGCTCAACCTCGGGTTCACTCCGTTCACCGCTCGGCCGCGCCCGGGGACGGGTGAATCGGTAGGTTCGTAGTCATGGAACTTGCAGGAGCTGTAACGATCGTCACCGGGGCTGCTTCAGGAATCGGGCGGGCCGGTGCAATCCGGTTTGCTCAAGAGGGGGCGAAGGTGTGTGTGGTCGATCTGCAACGCGACGCTGCGCAGGAAACGGCGGACGCAATCGTTGGTGCAGGTGGCGAGGCAATAGCTGTTGGTGCC
>JAYSSK010000121.1:0-4166 GCA_043720595.1 Acidimicrobiia bacterium | reverse complement strand
ACCGGGCTGCCAGGGAACGGGTTCGGACCGCGGTCGATGAAGCTCGGATCAAGGCCGATCATCTCGTGGCGGCTCGTTGGTGCGGCGGTGAAGTGCCGCCAGCTCGCGCCGGTTTTCGACGCCCAGTTTTCGGTAGATCCTGGTGAGGTGCATCTCGACGGTGCGCGGCGACAGGAACAACAGCGTGGCTACCTCTCGTGTTGAGCGTCCCGAGGCTACGGCATGGCCAACCTGCGCCTCCTGCGCTGTGAGTTGCCCGACCGCTTTGTGCGCCGGTGCGATGCTGAGCCCAGTCGCCCGGAGTTCCCGTCGTGCTCGTGTGGCTAGCGGCGCTGCTCCTGATCTCTCGGCAATTGTCAGTGCACGTTGCAACTGCTCCCGAGCCAAGGATCGTGACCCCGCCCGACGAAGATGTTCGCCGTACAGCAAATGGCTGCGAGCCAGCTCTAACCGCCTAGGTGTGTTGGCAAGTAGCACGATGGAACGTTCGAAATGACGGGCCCTGTTCGCGGGTTCAGCCAGCAGGGCACGGCATCGCTCGACCTGACCCGCGTGGTTCACAACCTTCGATGCCCCAAGTGCATCCAGCCGCTGTGCCAGGCCCTGCGCTTCGCCCGTGCGTCCCAACCCGACCAGCGCCTCGACCAGCTCGACAAGCGCCGGCATGAACTCGTTCAACGAATCGGCCTCGTGCGCCAGCGGCGTTGCGGTGCGGACAACCTCGGCAAGATCGCCGTTGGCCGACGAGTGCAGCACCGCCGCGAACGATGCCATTGCAGCGGTACTTCGACCCGCCTGCAAGGTGGCCATCTCGGCCATCAACGCGACGTACTCTGACCCCGAGCCGCTCTGCGCTTCGATCTGCGCAAGCTCGGCTGTCGCAAGGGTGTAGGCATGTTGTGCGCCGAGTGAGCCGAGCGAGCCGAACTCGCGTGCGAGTTGTAGCCAGCGCCGACCGCCGTGCAGGTCGCCAAGGCATTGTGAGGCCAACCCGCACGCGGTTGCAGTCCATGCGGCCGATGCAACAGCGCCGCGCCCTGCTGCAACGGTGTGCATGCGTTCACCGAAGGCCAAAGCCTCGCAATGCCGGTCGGCGACGAGCATTGCCGTGACCACCGGCATTGCCAGGTCTGTCAGAGCGTGCTGCTCCAGCAGTTCAACGCACCGATCGATGTGCGCGCGTTCGTCGCCTTGAGGGTCAAAGCTAGCGAAGGACACGTACCCGACCAGAGGCATCAGAGCAAACGGATAGGGCAAGGCATCGGCCCGCTGCGACAGTTCCCATGCCTCGCGGGCCGTGCGTGCGGCCTGCGTGATGTCGAGGTTGTTCCATGCGGCCGAAGCGTTGAAGGCCAGCGCAATTGACGCAGCGGCAGGGTTGGTTTCGGCAAGCGAGCCGAGGCGGTCGGCCACCAAGGCAGCAGCGGACGGGTCGCCGGACCAGGATGCCACTGCGGCGCGCAGAATGGTGCACTCGGCGAATACTGCTGCGTCGCCGTCTGCCTCGGCGCGTGCCAGCAACGGGGAGGGGTCCTGGTCGGTTGTGGCCGCGCACTGGGCTGCAAGTAGCCATCGTTGCGAAGCGTTTGCGGGGTCAGGCGACAGCAGAGCGCTGCGCTCAGCGGCTCGGCCAGCGGTTGAGTGGTCGCCTTGTTGGATTGCTGCCTGGGCCACGGCGTGCAGCTCTGCGGCTATCAGTTCATCTGGCTGCACGGTGGCAGCGGCACGATGGTTCGTGCGCTCTTCGCCCGGAGGAAGTGCTGCGGCGATGGCCAGGTGGGCTTTGCGATGATCGACCGGTGGCGTGAGTTGGACTACAGCGCTGCGGGCGAGGGGATGAGTGAACGTCACACGGTTGGCGGTGAGCTTGATCAGCCTGGCGCGTTCGAGCTGGTCCCAGTCAGGTTGCCCCACGCCCGCCGCGGCGCACGCGTTCAGAAGCCGTGCGAGGTCGTCCTCATCTGTAAGCGCGCAGATGAGTACGCACATCGATGCATCGGGTGAGAGCGCTTGAACTGCATTGCGGAACAGCTGCTCGCCATCGTGTCCGATGCCAGGGGCGAGCTTCAGCGGATCCAGACCGCGTCGTTCTCGTTCGGTGAGGTTGGCAGCCACCTCGATGAGAGCAAGCGGCAACCCGTGGCATTTCCGTGCTACAGCGACTGCAACGCGATCTGCGAACGCATGCCGGGTCAACAGCAACTGTTCAGCATCAGCCTGTTCCAGGGGTTGGATGTCACGGGTCACAAATGTGCGATCGTCCAGATCGAAACTGTCTCGCCACGCAAGCAGCACCAAGAGCTGATCGGCGTGCAAACGGCGGCAGGCGAAAAGCAACGCGTCTCGGCTGGTGGCGTCGACCCACTGCAGGTCGTCGATGACCAGCAGGATCGGCCCGCGTTCGGCCAACATGGCGAGAGCCTGCAGCACCGATGCGCCGAGGCTGAACCTGTCCGGTACGGCTGCAACTCGATGCTGTCCCGTAATGCGACCCAACACTCGTTGGTGGTTGACCGGCAGCTCGGCGAGGGCGAGGTTCAGTGGTCGGAACATCGTGAGGAGCGCAGCGAACGAAAGGTCGGCCTCGGTCTCGACGCCGGTGACACGCAGCACGGTGAAACCCTCGGCCTGAGCTACCGCTTCGTGCAACAACGCCGTCTTCCCGCTGCCAGCGGGCCCACGAAATCCGATGACAGCAGCCGTGCCGTTGCGCGCGGCAACGAGTGCATTGCCGACCAGTTCTAGCTCCTGAGAGCGTCCCAGCACCGTCACGCGCCGGACAGTACCAGCCGCTCAATCGGACATGACGGGCGGAAAGTACCAATTTTTCCCCTCGGTCGAATCTGGGTTTGCGGACTTTCCCGGTCGCACCGACCGCAGCCTGTGTTCACAGTTGTCTCCGACCGCTCACCCGCCGAGACAGCCGACCCAGCTGTCAACGTCGCACGCTTCCTTCCCCTCCGAAGGCAGCGCGCAGCAAACGGGCCACCCACGGCCGGGTGGCCCGGTTTGCAGTTGGACCGCAGGAGACTCGATGATCAACGCGCTGGGCAATCTCCTACCATCGTCGCCCGGCCGTCGCACTAGGTTTTCCGATGCACTCGGAGGCTGCGCGAAACCTGTGTAACCCAAACCCACAACCGGTCGGGGGCGCAACACGCAAACGGGTTTCGCTGCCTTTGAGGGAGGGTGATTTTGGGTTTGCGTGTTGCGTGTTGCGTTTTGCGCGTTGCGTGGCTGTCAGTTGGCCAGTGGTCTGCGCTCAGCCACAGTGCAACAGGTCGGCGACGGCTCAAACGGGGCATCGGCGGGCTTGCTGAGGAAATACGAAGCGGCCGGCCGGTTGGCTGCTGCGTTGCGAAGGCAAACTGCCCCGCATGACTACAGCGTTTGTGTACTCCGGTGGGGCAAGCCTTGGGTCGCTGCAGGTTGGAATGACCCGGGCGTTGTTCGAAGCGGGTATTAAACCCGACCTGCTCATCGGCACGTCGGCCGGGGCGATCAACGCAGCATTTCTTGCTACTCATACCCGCGCTGATGCGGTTGATGAGCTTGCCGATGTGTGGCGCGGGCTGAAGCGTTCCACCGTGTTCCCTGTACGACCGGTGGCCGGGTTCCTTGGGTTCTTCGGGCAGCGGAACCACTTCTGTAGCCCGCAGCCGCTGCGCGAGTTGCTGACCCGTCAGTTGGGATCTGGCGACGTAGAGAACACCGAGGTTCCGTTGCAGGTGGTTGCGACCAATTTGTCGACTGGTGGTGAAGTTGTGCTGAGGTCAGGCCCGTTGGTGGATGCGGTCATGGCCAGCGCGTCGCTTCCCGGAATTTTTCCACCGGTCGAATTGAACGGGGAACGATTGATCGATGGGGGTGTGACGAACAATGCACCGTTGTCCAACGCTGTGAAGGGCGGGGCTGACGAGGTGTATTTGTTGGTGTGTGGACATGCGTGTGCTCCGGCGGTTCCGCCCGCAAGCGCGTTGGCGACACTGTTGCAAGCCGTGTCGGTGATGATCGGCAGGCAGCTCGTTTTGGATGTTCAACGCTACGAGCCGCACTGCACACTGCACGTTGTGCCTCAGCTCTGCCCGGTTGATGCGCTTCCGATGGACTTCACTAAAGCTGATCAGCTGATGCGTCGTTCGTACGAGGCGACAGTCGCGTGGCTA
>JAYSSK010000120.1:0-1741 GCA_043720595.1 Acidimicrobiia bacterium | reverse complement strand
GAGAACGCCCGGGCGATCGTCGATCTGTTGATTGAACATCCCTCGGTTGAACGAGTGCTCTACCCGCAACTCCCCGATCACCCGGGTCACGGCGCTGCCGCGAAGCAGATGCGGGACTACGGAGGGATGGTCAGCTTCACGGTCCACGGTGGCGAAGCGGCCGCCCGCCGAATCGCGGCAGCAACGACACTGTTCACGCTTGCCGAGTCGTTGGGGGCGGTCGAGAGCCTGATCGAACATCCAGGTGCGATGACCCACGCCTCAGCCGCAGGATCCCCGCTGGAAGTCCCAGCCAACCTGATCCGCCTGTCGGTCGGCATCGAACACGCAAGCGACCTCGTAGCCGACCTCGCCCAAGCCCTCGAAGCGGGCTAACGACAGCGCTGGATCAGCGGCTGTAGACGTTGTTGGTCCAGTCGCCAGCCAACTCGTAGTCGTTGTTGAACCGGTCGAATTCGAGCCATCGGTCGCCGTTCCACGGGTCGAGCACATGCATCTCCAAGGGCTCGCACGAATCACCCGTGTCGCCACCTCGGATGCCAACCACGACGATGCTGTGAAAGGCATTGCCGGGCACTTGGACCAGCATCGGCCCGTTCGAGTCAAGCCAACTTTCCCAACCGTCGGCACCCTGACAGACCGGATATACCTGGTTGAGCCCGTAGTGCCTGGCAACCTGGCCGAGTTCGAGTTCGGTGGCACCATTGTCCCAAACACTGTCGGGGAATTGAGTCTGCATCTCGCGCACAATCTGCATGTCATCGCCGCGACCCATCATCATCGCGGTCGATGCAGCCCAACACGTGTTGTCCGTCGATTGCGGCACGTACGACAGTGAATGATCAACGCCCATCACGGCTCCTTCGGGTTGACGACCTGCAGATCAGGTCCACGAGGCGACTGTGCAATTGTGAATCGGTTCCTGCAAGCGACAATCGGGCCAAATCTGTTGCTCGTTCAGGCATCAGCCGTTGCCCGCACGCAAGAGACCTAGAAGAGGGTCGGTTGCTCGGGGCGGTAGACGCGGTGGACGCCTGGCCACGGGACAAAGTGATCCATGAAGATCCACGTTTTGCGGTGGATCGCCGATGGGCCGTAACCCTGCAGGGCAGCTTTGTGAACTGGGCATGGGTAGCCCTTGTTGGTATCGAACGACCACTCCGGGTAGCTCTCCGCCAGCGCACGCATCTGGCGGTCTCGCACGACCTTGGCGAGGATGCTGGCGGCGGCGACACTCAAGCAGTGCATGTCGGCTTTGACCCGCATTTCGACCCGCGGTACGCACGGTGACACGAAGTTCCACTTGCCGTCGCTGACCGCAACATCCGGCGTAATCCCGAGTCCGTCGATCGCTCGTTTGCATGCCAGCCGTTGCGCGTCGGCCATCCCCATCTCGTCGCACTCCTCCTGGCTGGCGGCGCCCACTGACCACGCTAGGCACCAATCGGCGATTCGATCGAACAGTCGCTCACGATCCCTCTCGGTCAGCATCTTCGAGTCGCGAACGCCGAGTACACGTTTGTCCGTCGGCAGGATCGCCGCCCCGACCATCAACGGTCCTGCCCACGCACCCCGGCCCACCTCATCAATGCCCACGATCGACTCGTATCCGGCCGCCCAGAGTTCCTGTTCGATCTTGCGGGTCGGCGCCCGACCACGTGCAGCCATCGGCCCTGAACCTACCTGAGCTACCCTCCACCCGTCGTCGACCGACGCCGAACCGATCACGAATCAGCGAATA
>JAYSSK010000119.1:0-4189 GCA_043720595.1 Acidimicrobiia bacterium | reverse complement strand
CCGGTAGCGACTTCTTGGTCGTTGTCATCGACGACGCGAACCTCGACGTCGGTTCGAGCGAAGCCAACACTTCCCATCCGAGCGCGCCACCGCGGATGCGAACGCTCCGCATGCTGTGCCTTCGACAGTGCTGTGATTGTCATCGGTGTTTCACCCTGGCCGTAGATCTGCGCAAGGCGCGGACCAAAGACGGCCAAGGCCTCTTCGAGATCGGCGAGATACATCGGTGCGCCGCCGTAGATGATGGTCTTGAGGTTGGAGAGATCGGCCGCGACGATCGCCGGGTCGGCGGCCAGGCGCTTCACCATGGTCGGCGCGGCGAAGAAGGACACACCCGACCATCGCGCCATAAGCGCAGCAATTTCTTCGCCGTCGACGCCGCCCGAAGCTGGAACGACGCTGAGCGCCCCGCGGGCGATGTGTGGAAGCCCATACAGTCCCGAGCCGTGTGAGAGCGGCGCCGCATGCACGATGCAGTCTGTCGGTAGCACCGTGTCGATGTCGGCGAAATAGCTGAGCGTCATCATCAGGAGGTTCCGATTGGTCAGGGTTGCACCTTTGGGTCGCCCTGTTGTTCCACTCGTGTAGAAGAGCCACGCAGGATCGTCGCCGGTCCGCTCGACGATAGGTATCGACGCGACCGCGGTTTCTGTGGTCAATCGTTCCCACTCAAGGCTGGGCGCAACAACTACCGACTCCAGCGAACCAATCTCCTCGACGAGCGTCCCGACATCGTCGACATGGTCGCCGTCCGTCACAACGACCGCTGATCCGCTGTGGCCGAGAATGTAGGCAATTTCGTTGCGATGCAGACGCGCGTTCACCGGCACGGCGACAAGCCCGGCGTGCCAGATACCGAAAAGCGCTTCGAGATACTCGGGGCGATTGCGCATCACAATTGCGACCCGAGAACCCGGCGTGAGTGCAAAATCGTGGTGAAACGCTGTCGCGATGCGTGCTGTTCGCCGGGCAAAGTTTGCCCAGGTTGCGTGCACCCTTTCGCCTTCGGCGACCGCAGGTGCATCGGGTCGCATTCGGCCATGTCGCTCTACCCATACAGCGGGGTTCATACAGACCTCCAGGTCATGATTGGAACGGTACGGCGGTTCGAGAGTCAGCACGGCCAGCCCTGCGTTAGCGTGACGCCGTGACCTGCGGACGCCCACGATGAAGCTCGATCGTGACGAGGCGCTGGCCCGTCTTGGCAGACATGACCATGCCATCTTGTGCACCGTGCATGCCGAACGAGGCGTCGACGCCGTGCCGGTCGTCTTTGTGGTCGACGCAGCCGGCTACGTCGGCATTCCGATCGACCGGGTGAAACCGAAAGCGTCGATGCGACTGCAACGCCAGCGAAACCTCGAGGCTGACCCGCGGGCGACGCTGTTGGTCGAACAGTGGGACGCCGAAGACTGGTCCCGCTTGTGGTGGGTTCGCGCCCAGTTGTACTGGGAAGACTCGGTTGGCGAAATCGGCCGACGAGAAGTAACGCTCGCCGGCCAACTCGCAGACCGCTACCCGCAGTACCAGCACCAACCGTTCGAGAAAGTATTGGTACTGCGGATCATCGATTTGTACGGGTGGGCGGCCAGTTAGATCGCGTTGACTTTCGGCATGATTTCTTCAGTCAGACGCTTTAGATCATCAAGGGTCTTGGACACCGGAACACCGCTGAAAGGCGGCCACAGCAGCGGCATGGTCATGCCAGCCTCTTTGTAGCGCTTCAGCTGATCGGTGATCTGCCCTGCAGTGCCGATCAACAGGTTGCTCAACTTTCGGTTCGGCGTCAGGTCGGCGGGTTCGTCGGTGATCGTGAACCAGATCATGCTGCACATATCAAAGCCGTCGTCGAGCGACCGGTCGCTACCCATCTCGACGAGTTCGCGCTGGATCTCGGCGCGCCAGCGCGCAATGTCCTCCGGCGTGTCCTGAATGCCGATCCAGCCCGCCAGGTTGTATTTCGCAATACGACTTGCCGATCGTTTGGCGTCCTTGAGTCCGCTGAAGTAGATCGGCGGGTGTGGGCTTTGGAGTGGCTTCGCCCCGAACCCACAGCGGTCGAAATCTGCGAACTCGCCGTGATACTCGAACACGTCGTTCGTCCAGATCCCCTGCATGATTTCGATCGTTTCGCGCACGTGGGCATGGCGCCTTGGAAAGATATGCGCAGCGCTGGCAGCGGCAAACTCTTCTGGCATCCAACCTGAGCCGACACCAACGTTGATCCGACCGTTCGACAGGTGGTCCACGGTGGCAATCTCGCCTGCCAACACACCGGGTGCCCGATACGGAGTGTCGATGATGCTCATGCCGATGCGAACCTTCTTGGTCTTTGCCGCAAGCCAAGGGATCAGCGGCATGCCGTGCAACCACTCGCCGCGAGCCGACACTGGCATCTGCAGGGGGAACTGTTCCATCATCCCGAACGGGAACTGCATTTCGTTTCGGTCGGAGGCTTCGGGGACGACCACTCGGTCGAGCGTCCACACCGAATCAAAGTCGAGCTGTTCGGCGAGTTCGGTGAGGTCTTCGAGTTCTTTGACCGTTACCTGATCACGAAAGTTCGGAAGATAAAGCGCAAGTTTCATACGAAGTTGTCCTTGTCTGATTGTCGTAGCGGAGCCGGCGAATGGCTGACCAACCGGCCAGAGGTTCGGCGTCGGCATGAAGGCAGCTGGGTGCCAGTTGTCACACTGAGAGAGTACGGACCGGTCGGTCGAAGCGGGATCAACCCGCCGTCAACTTTCCAACAACGACTACGGTTGCGCCATGGCGTCGGTTCGTCGGGTCTTGGTTGTCGACGACGACGACGGTGTTCGAACAGCGGTCAGTTGGGCACTTGAGGCAGACGGATTCGAGGTGCTGGGGGTCGGGGATGGTCTCGCTGCTATCGAGGCCATCGAGTCGGTCGAGTTGTCGCTGATGGTGCTCGACCTTTCCCTTCCGGGCCTTGGTGGCCTCGATATCCTCCACCGCCTGCGAACCAAGGAGGCACAACATCAGCGTTGGCATCTCCCGGTCATCGTGCTGTCGGGGCGCGACAGTGAGATGGACCGGATTGTCGGTCTGGACCTCGGGGCCGATGACTACTTGGTCAAGCCGTTCTCGCCACGAGAGCTTGCTGCCCGGGCCCGTTCCGTGCTTCGCCGCAGTGCTGAGCCAGAGTCAGCCAACAGACTGCCGTTCTCTCCCACTGGTGCCGGGGTCGAGATCGACGAGGAGGCGCGCGATGTGTGGGTCCGAGGCATCCCAGTCGAACTCGCTGCGAAAGAATTCGACCTTCTGGCCTTCTTCGTCGAACATCCTCGCCGCGCGTATCGTCGATCGGAGCTGCTCGCAGCTGTCTGGTCAAGCGAGTCCGGTTGGCAGACCGAGGCAACCGTGACCGAACACGTCTACCGGTTGCGCTCCAAGATCGAGGCCGATCCATCGCACCCTGACTATTTGTGCACCGTTCGAGCAGTCGGCTATCGATGGGAAGGGTGAACGTGCTTTCCGGCGATGAGGTCACGGCGGTGCTCGATCATCAGAGCGCAGTCATGGAGGAGATCACGTCGGGTGCATCGTTGTCGACCGTCCTGGACTCGGTGGTATCCGCACTTGAAGAGCTGATGGCGTCGAGCCGTTGCTCGATCCTGCTCCTCGACAACGCCGGCATGCTGCGCCACGCGTCAGCCCCGTCGCTTCCCGCGGCGTACTCCGCAGCCATCGACGGTCTCGAACCCGGCCCGCTCGCCGGTTCGTGCGGCACCGCAGTTCATGTGGGCGAACCGGTTATTGCCGTCGACGTGTTGACCGATCATCGTTGGGTGCGGTTCCGTGAGCTCGCAACCAACCATGGACTGCGCGCCTGCTGGTCAAGCCCAATACGGTGCCGGTCAGAAGTTGTCGGCACGTTCGCCGTATACCACGAGGCTCCGTATACGCCGGGGCAGCGAGACCGAGAACTCGTTCGCCGGTTCACCCATCTTGCGTCGCTCGCCGTCGAACACGGACAGGTATCGGACGAACGGGAGGCACGACACCAGGCCGAACTCGCGCTACAGACCGCCGAACGGGCGAACCTTGCCAAATCGCAATTCGTTACTGCGTTGAGTCATGAGTTGCGCACCCCCCTACAGGCAATAACGGGGTTCACCGAGAATCTGCAAACACTGGATTTGTCGGCGGAGCAGCGCAGTGTTGCGCT
>JAYSSK010000118.1:0-4198 GCA_043720595.1 Acidimicrobiia bacterium | reverse complement strand
GCCCGTTACCAGTGGCGGATTCGGTGGCGGACGAGGAACACTTGTGGCGCCGCGTGCATCATTCGCAGTACGTGCCGTGCGAAGGTGGCTACCGCATCTCGTCGGGCGCGTTCAAGACGGCTGAGCTATCCATCGACCGCGTGCGAATCCTGCACGACCTCGGACTTGGAGTCCCCTTCACCGCGCGAGACGGGCCTGGAGTTGCGGAGGTCACCGGGGGCCAGCTTCGAGCTGTGGAGGCGGAACCCGAACCTGATCCGATTCCGCCGGGTGATCCGTATCAGCCCGCCGGAAACCCCGCCCACGCGATCGTTCGAACGCCGATAAGGCAGAAGCAGGCCGATGCGCTCAGCCGTGTCTGCATCTTCCACGCCAACCCTGCCGCCTCACGCGTGACCAGTTCGTGACCGCTCGATCGATTTCGGCGCGTTGCCGCAGGTCTCACGGGTGCGCCCCCAGGGGCTCGAACCCTGAACCAATGGGTTAAAAGCCCACTGCTCTACCATTGAGCTAGAGGCGCTCGATCAGCGGTGAGGTTATCGGGTCGGCTACGGCCTACGCCGCAACGAATCTGATAGGGACGGAGCGGGGTGTGACCGGCCTCATTCAGCGGTCGCTACGCAGCGAACCGTTCGCCAAATCGATCAATCGAAATGTTCCGCGGTCAAACCCCGACCGAGCGAATCAGGTCATGTCTCGCCAGAGACGAGGCGGCCGAGATTGCGAGCTTCGTCCAGAGGTCGCGGGGTGCCTCACCGAAGTGATTCCCAGCGCGACTCGAAGCCGATACTGCCAATCCATAACCGGACCTCCAGCGGCTCGATCTCGAATCGGCAGAGGTTCACGGTCAACTACGCATACGGATCATGGGTGCAGACCAGGGGCGCATCGGTTCCATACTTGCGCCAGGTCCGACCTGCGTCGTCATCAAATTCGATCCGAACGGCCATGGTGCCGATGCTGCTGTCGACTCGAACGATCACGGTTTTCTCACCGGGCGGCAGACGATCTTGTTGAACTGTTCGATGACGTCGTCAGTGATCGCGTCAACCAACCAGCCTCGGACCGCCCTCACCGGTAGCGGGCTTGCGTTCACGACGTGCAGGATTACAACGTCCTTGCCGGAGCCACCGCTCGACCGACCGATGTATGCACCGATCAATTCAGCTTGGTGACGCCTCCGTTCGTCCGAGCGCTCATGGCTCTCAAGTTGTGCCTCAGTCACAAGCTTTCGGGTCAGCCACGCGTAGAAACCCGTCAACCAAGCGAGAACAGATGTGAATACGAGATTCGCTGGGGTCAGCATCGTCTGCA
Source organism: Acidimicrobiia bacterium (assembly GCA_043720595.1). Classification (GTDB taxonomy): domain Bacteria; phylum Actinomycetota; class Acidimicrobiia; order Acidimicrobiales; family JANYDT01; genus JANNBN01. The sequence goes on along the minus strand of JAYSSK010000118.1, from coordinate 2,884 downwards.
ACCTGGCGTTGTCGTAGTCGCTGGTTGATGTGACACCGCGTTCGACGGAGACCCACGAAGTCCGGAACGCCACGACGATGAACAGCACGTTCACAATCGCTAATGATGTGAGCCCGATTTGAACCCAGTTCATAGAGGCCAGCCCAGCATCGCGTGTTGCCGCCAGCGTCGGTGCCGTTGCAGTCTCTTGAGTCTCGGTCGCCTTCGCCAACGCCGTTCGACCGACACGAGACTTGAAGATTCGTTTCAGACCGAACCTCGTCGAAATCTGGACCTGAAGCGCAGCGATCGCGTGTCGACTCGACGGTCCCGGCCCCCATGACCCGAGCACCATGTCTGCGGCTTTCGTAGCAGGTGGGCACGACCACGCGTCCGTGAGGGCTGGGCGGACGTCGTGGTCTATTGCGGTACGAGCGATCACATAGGCGCGGGCTACGCGGTGCGACTCGGTTCCAATCCATGCCTGCTGAAACGCGAGTCTCTCCTGGAGGTCGTGACCAAGCCGAGCGAGGTCGGCGAATACCGTCGGCTCGTCCGACGTACGGCGGCGCACTCGATATGGGAACTCGATCCAGGCAACGAGAGCTTGAACCGCTTCGGCATACCGTACGCGCCGTCCATTCGCGATCTCTGCCACCCGAGAAGCCGCCAAAGCCGCAACCGCCGTGAGATATCCGACGAGGACCGGTAGGCCGACAACGACGGCTGCGTTCTCAAGGAACGATGAGGTGATGACACCGGTCACGAAGCGATCCTCAACTCGGGCGATCGGATCGGGTGCGGCATGCCGTCCGGTCGTTGGATATGTGGGGTGTCCTCAACGGGCCAACGGCCCGAGCGTCGCCAGTACTCTTCGAACCAGAGGTGCCTTTGCACGATTCGGATGTAGGCGTCGAAGCCGTCGGTCCAGGACCAACGAAGGTGCACCGGATCCCGCTCGTACTCCAGGCAGAGGGAACCGAGGAGCAACTCCCACGGAATCATGCTGCCCCAAGTGCCAATCTCATATTCTGAGAGAGAGATGTTTCGATGAAGCCACTTGCGATCGCGGGTTCCGTTCGGCACCGCGAACAGTCGGCCATCGCGAGCACGCACCGTGACACGGACCTCCTCAGCCGGGTAGCCCGGCAGCCGGTTCGTGGGGGGTGGTTCGAAACGCACGCCGTATACGGTGACGTTCTTATTGTGGGCTCGGACGTCAACCTCCGTGCCGGTGAGTGTGTCTCCGCCATTGAGCCACCCTGCACACCTGTGGGGATCGGCCCTGGTGTAGGCGGCAGACCCGGGCCTCATCAGCCGCTCCCTGGGCACCGCCACGCACGAGTCGACGAGCTCGAGAGCCAGGTTGACGCGGCGTTGCGAGCACTTCTCGAGGACCACGGTCACCGTGTCTATAGGGATGTGTTGTTTAGCAGCCGACCGCTAACCGCTAGTTGGCGCTACCTCGACCAGTTTCAGATCGGGCCGGCACCGGACAATGCACCTCGCCCCAACGTGGTGCTCGCTGAGCATCCTTTCATTGTCGACGTCATCTTCGCTGACGGTCCGAGCGAAGGCATCCGCCGGTTGCGTTGCCAGCGTCGGGTCGCTGAGCTTCGATTACTCCTCAATCTGATCCTGCGATCAAGAATCATGGTTTCGTCGAATCGAATCCGGAGCCACTGGGTGTGGGAACCGATGGGTTCAATTCCTCGGGTGAGGTGGGCGCAGGAGGGTTACTTCATCGAGGACTTTCAGTACCTTGTAGACGAACTACCTTCGCTGCACGGCACCGAACCGCTCATTACGCAGGCCCCGGATCTTTACTACGACACGTTTGCCGGTTCCTCGGACGTTGTCACCGGGCCTAACGAGATCACCGAACTTGTCGATGCTTTTGAGCGCCTCGACGCCGGCGACCGACCCCGCTTTCTGCGGAGCATGTTTTGGTTCGCCACCGCACCGCAGGTGTTCAGCTACTCGCAATCACTGCACCTCACCTGCCTTGTCAACGCCGTCGAGTGTCTGGCTACATCGGACCGAGGAGCTGCTGACACGGGTGGGCCGACTAAATCCTTCATTGCTTTCATGCGGGAGTACGTCCCCGGCCAACCGAGCAAGACTCGACTGAGCACCTTATACAGTCTACGTAGCGACGTGGCCCACGGAGGTCGGCTTATGGCGTACGACCAGGTACCTGCGGCCCCAGGGCTTAACCAGACATCGGCCGTCGATCAAAGCGCTGGCGATGACGCCAGTTTGTTCTGCCGCGCCGCACTCCTCAACTGGCTCTGGGAGAAAGGTGGTCACCAGGATCAAAGGTTGCTCTCTAAATCCGGTCGATCCCCCAGGTCCCGAGCGAAACCGGGAACCAAGAGTTCGACAAGAGTCATCGTAGCCTGACTGGCTAGGCGAGCAGTGGCGTACCCACCTAGGCACCCGCGCACAGCATGAGCGTTACTGTGACCGTTCGTGAGCAGAACGGGCCATCGATTGAGGTCGGGCCAGGAATATAGTGTCTGACCGATTGCGTAGGCGGCGCTTGACTTGTCGCCCTTTTCCGGGGTAGCGTGCCCATTCCCCTAGTCGCTTCGGTGGCTAGGTGCGAGGCCCGCTTCGGCGGGCCTCTGCGTTTTCACCCGGAGTTCAGCTTGTTGAAGGCTTCGTCATCGTCATGCAGCAGCGGGTAGGGAATTTCCGGTTCGATGAGACGTCCCGCACCGACTACGTGTCGGGGAGGCTGAGCTATCGAACGAACTCTGGTCGCCAGCGAAGTTCGAGGCCGGATGGGCTGACGACGTAGACGTACGGGCCAGGTTGACGTGCCCGATGTACTATCCGACTCAGGTTGATCACATACCGCCGCGCCATTTCAGGGCCAGAGACATTGGCGTTGTTCAACGCG
>JAYSSK010000117.1:0-4209 GCA_043720595.1 Acidimicrobiia bacterium | reverse complement strand
CGTCGATGGCTGCGTGGTGCGTCTTGGTGATGAGCGCGATGCGGCCGCCCTCGAGGCCCTCGACTACCTCCATCTCCCACAGCGGCCTGGTGCGGTCCAGCGGGCGCGCCATGAACTGCGCAGCATGTTCAGCCAGTTCAGCCTGCCCACCAGGGGCTGGAAGCGCGGCTTGGCGCACGTGGTACTCGATGTCGAAGTGCGCATCGTTGGCCCACAACGGGTGATGCAAGCCGAACGGGACGGTGACCAGTTTCCAGCGGAACGGCGGAAGTAGATGCAGCCGATCTTCGACGCCAGCTTTCACCCGTTCGAACGAGACTGCGGTTGGGTCGTCGCCCGGGTCGAACACGTAGACAGCACCCACGTGCATGTGGTTGTTCGGCGTCTCCATGTAGAGGAACGACGCATCGAGACCGGTGAGGCGGCGCATGGCAGGACCCTACTTGAGCAGACGAGACATGCGCCGGTCGGCGAGCAACTTGCCGTCGGTCTGGCATGTGGGGCAGTACTGCCAACTCTTCGCCGCGAACGCCACCTCGCGAACGGTGTCGCCACATACCGGGCAGGGCAGCCCGTTGCGCGCATGCACCCGCATGCCAGTTCTCTTGGCGTCTTTCAGCTCGGCGGCCGGCTTACCCGCGCTGCGGGCCAGCGCATCGTTGAGAACTGTCACGATGGCGTGGTGCAGCCGCGAGGCGACAAGCGGGTCGCCGCCGATGGTCGATGCCGACGCAAACGGACTGAGCCGCGCCATGTGCAGCGCCTCGTCGGAGTAGGCGTTGCCAATACCGGCGATGAGGCCCTGATCCGTAAGTACACCTTTGATTCGGGACTTGCCCTGGCTCACCAGCAGTTCGGCGAGCCGCTCGGCGGTGAAGTCCGATCCGATCGCTTCGACACCAAGCGTGCGGATGTAGTCAACGTCGTCAGGGTTTCGCACCACGTGCACGCTGAGCCGTTTGTCGGTACCTGCTTCGGTGGCCGTGAAGCCACTGCCATCGGAGAACGACACCCGCAAGGCCTGCGGACCTTTTGTGAGTTTGGCGGGGCCAGTGGACTGGGTGTCGGTCCAACGGAGCCACCCTGCACGGGCCAGATGAATACACAGGTGCAGGCCAGCGTCGGTAGTGGCAATGAGGAACTTGCCACGACGAGACCAGCCCGTGATGCTCTGCCCGCGCAGAGCCTCAATAGGCGGGTCATACGTACGCAGAGCACTGATGGCGAGCACGTCGAGGCGAGAGAACTGCAGGCCAGCCGTGCGTTCGGTGAGCCAACGGGCGAGGCTTTCGACCTCTGGCATCTCGGGCATGCTCGACCCTACCGACCGATGAGCGGTTCTGTCACGTGCCAGGCACCCGGCCGGTCCCCCATGTTCCTCAGGTTGGCCTGAGCGCTGGTGTCAGGTGTTCTGGATGGTGAGACCGCCATCGACCGGGATTACTGCACCGACCAGGAACGACGAAGCCGGCAACACCACCGACAAGGTGACCTGCGCAACCTCTTCGGGGTCCGCGTAGCGGCCGATGGGTGTACGCCGTTTCGCGAACGCTTCCTTGTGGGCGTCGGGGATGGCCTGGGTCATCCCGGTGTTGATCGGCCCAGGGCAGATTGCGTTGACGGTGACCCCCTGGCGCGCAAGATCGACGGCGAGCGAGCGTGTGAGGCCGATGACTCCATGTTTGGATGCCGTATACGCGGTGATGCCGCGTGTTGCACCAAGGCCCTCGGTCGATGCGATGTTCACCACACGACCTTCGCCGTTTCTGGCCAGCATCGGCAACGCCGCACGTACAAAGCGCGCATAGGACGTAAGGTTGACGGCCATCGTGGTTTCCCACGCTGCCCACCAGGTGTCTTCGTCGGCGGTGACGCCAACCGCGAACGACACGCCTGCGTTGTTGACCAAGATGTCGACCGGCCCGAATGCCGCAGCAACGTCAGCGACGCAGGCCTCGACGGCTCCGTTCACCGTGACGTCGCAGACAAAGCCCTGCGCTACGCCACCGTTGCCTTTGATCAGCGCAACGGTCTCGGCCACACCTTCGGCGTTACGGTCGACAACCGCAACGGCTGCGCCTTCGTCGGAAAACAGCAGCGCGGTGGCGCGGCCCATTCCAGAAGCGGCGCCGGTGACGATGGCGACGCGTCCAGCAATCGAGCGGCTGAGCCGGGATAGTCGAGTCATTCGGCTGCGGACCAACGCAGCATGCTGACGGGTGGGGTCACTTAGAGGGGAGCGAACTCGTGAGCGCCTGAGCGAACGGCTGCTTGGGCCCGGCGATAACGACCGTTGTCATCAATTTGTCCGCGATGGTCTGTTTTTTTGCGTCGAACAGCGGAAGCAAGTAGCCGATGCCGCAGATTGCGCCATCGAGTGCGTGAGCGATGCTCCGAACGATTCCCATCCCACCACCGATGAACTGACCAGTGTCGGCATGAACTACCTGGATACCTATCACTTTCTTGCCGGGGCTCTGCCCATTCGCCCCAGTGAGATAAGCGAAATAAATGCCCATCGCGAAAATGGCCAGGTACCCAACGAAAAACACAAGTCCAGCAAGCGCTCCGCTGATCTTGGACAGAATGCCCCCAACGATCGCGAGAGCAATCAGCGCGCCAACGGAAATCGCGACGTCTATGAGTGTTGCGACAACACGCTGACCCCACGAGGCGAACGGAACTGCAGCTAGCGCTTGGCCCTGCGGCTGCGGAGGGAACGGGGGGTTCCCTAAAGCGTCAAATGGGTTTGGCGGTTGCGGAGGCATAGACATGATTTGGATCGTAGCTGGGCAAAGATGCTCGTCCTAGTCAGATGCCCCCTGAGTTCCCCAAGAGGCACCCGAGGGTTCGCGATTTCGGGCTTTGTGCGCCACCTCCCCCACTCCGCTTGACACGTTTCCGCGAACTGAGCAGACCGTCCAAGCACGAAAGGCGAATCACCCATAGTGTTACGGCCGATCACTCCAATCGAAAGGCCCACCCACATGAGCAACCCGACGTTCTCGACCGGAGCTCCAAGTACTTCGCTTCCGCTCGCTCCAGCCGGTATTCGAATTGGCGCCCGTCTCCTGGACCTCATCATCTTGGGAATCATCGGAGCCATCATCGCTTCATTCGTCGGGGCAGGCTCTATCGCCACCGGTCAGCGGGCCGACGATGTCAGTGGCGGTAAGTACTTCCTTGCTGTACTACTCAGCCTGGCCGTCGGTTTCGTTTACGAAGCCGTCTGCACCTCGAAGATCGGCGGCACCCCGATGAAGAAGGTCTTGGGTCTGCGTGTCGTCGACGCGTCAAGTGGCGCACAGCTCCCGCTTCAGCAGTCAGCCATCCGGTGGGCCATTCCAGGAGCATTTTCGATCATCCCGATCATCGGAGCACTCGCTGGTTTCGTCATCGTTCTGGTGTCCCTCGTGTTCCTCTTCACCGACAAGCTGCGCCAGACCGTGAGCGACAAAGTCGCCAAGACTGTCGTGCTGAAGGGCTGACCCGACAGAAATGTCAGACCAACCGCCTTCCTTCCCCACGCCAAGCGGCGGCGACACCCCTCCCCCAGCTGCCCCAACGCCCCCACCGGCGTGGCCGACCCCAGGCACAGATGCAGCAGCGCCAGACTTTCCCGGGATGCCCGGTGTGCCTGGAACACCGCCGACCATTGAGTGGTCGGCGCCCGGGATGCCGTTGCCATCATCGGGCTACGGCTTGCCACCTGCTCCTCAGGCGATTCCATTGGCTGACTCTGGTCTGCGGTTCGCTGCACGGTTCCTCGATCGGATCATCCTCTACTTCCTCACCTGCATCCCGAGCCTCGCCATCACTGGCAGTGCGTTCGCCGTTGGAGGGACTCGCAGCAACGGTGCGTTCTCGAACCTCGGGGCGACCGCTGCGTCATCTCTGGTCGGCGCTGCGATCATCTTGCTCTACGACGGAGTCGCGACGGGCGTGATGGGCGGAACGCTGATGAAGAAGGCTTTCGGCATGAAGGTTGTGAATCAGTCCGATGGGCAGCCGGTCACGATGCAGACCGCCCTGCTCCGGGCTGCTCCCACTGCGATCTGCACCGCTGTGCCGTTGCTCGGGGGCCTGGCCGGGTTAGTGATGGGCATTGTGTCGCTGATCTTCCTGTTCTCCGACAAATTGCGTCAGACGGTGAGCGACAAACTCGCAAAGACCGTCGTCATCAAAGCCAACTGAACGATCGGTCCCAAC
>JAYSSK010000116.1:0-1752 GCA_043720595.1 Acidimicrobiia bacterium | reverse complement strand
GCCGACTTCAGCCGTTCGCCAAAGGCCGCCGTGTTGGCGGTCTACGCCGGGCTCGACGCTCGGGTCAACGCGAACCAGCCCGCGATGGTGAAAGCGCTCGAGCAGGCCAAGGTGACACACAAGGTCGTCACGGTTCCCGATGTCGACCACGCATTCTTCAACGACACAGGAGCGCGATATCAAGCGGCGCCGGCAGCGCAGGTTTATAGGGCAGTGTTGGACTGGTTCGGAGAACATCTCGCTTAACTCGTACGCTTCGGTCCATGGAACTCAAGGATCGTGTTGTTGTCATCACCGGTGGAGGCTCTGGGATCGGCGAGGCGCTCGCGAGAGCGGCACACGCAGCAGGCTCGCGTCATGTCGTCGTGGCGGATCTCCACGCCGAAGAGGCTGTGCGAGTGGCCACCGACATCGCCGGAACAGGCATCGGATTGGACGTCCGTGACGAGGCAGCAATTGGTCGGTTGGTCGAGAGCACCGAGCAATCGCATGGTCCAATCGATTGCTTCATCTCCAATGCTGGCTTCGTCACCATCGGCGGTGTTGAAGACACCAACGAGCGAATTCAGGCGATGTGGGAAGTGCATGTGATGGCGCACCTTTACGCGGCTCGCGCGGTGCTGCCCTCGATGATCGCTCGGGGCGAGGGGTATCTGTTGAACACTGCTTCGGCCGCTGGGCTGCTCACGCAGGTTGGGTCGTTGTCCTACACGATGACGAAACACGCTGCGGTGGCACTTGCCGAATGGCTGGCGATCTCGCACCACCATCAAGGCGTCCGTGTGTCGGTTCTTTGCCCGCAAGCTGTGCAGACCAACATCGGTGCCAACAGTCCGGACTTCCGTGAGGCCGGGAAAGGTATCGGAGTTGCGAGTGGCGACGGGGTGTTGTCTCCAGAAGACGTTGCGCAATGCTGTTTGGCGGCGATGCGCGAGGAACGGTTCCATGTTCTTCCTCACCCCGAGGTGGCGACGTATGTGGAACGCAAAGCAACAGACGTCGACCGATGGCTGGCGGGCATGAGGCGGTTCCAGACGGCGCTCTACGTCGATGGTCCGCTCCCAGGCGACGCCATCGCGCACAAGTAGGACGATCAAACCGACAACCGAGCCATCGACGAACAAGTTCGAGTTCGGCACGGGCTGCCAACTAGGTTCGCCTCGTGCTTCGCGACAAACGAAACCTCGCCCGGATTGCTGGAATCTTCGAGCATCCCGGGCGCCATCTACCTGACCACACCGTCCCTCAAATCCATGCGCAGGTGGCAGCTGGTGCGTTGGCCGACGCCGGGCTGACACTGTCGGACATCGACGCGTATTTTTGCGCGGGCGATGCCCCCGGATTCGGTGCAATCTCGATGGCGGACTATTTAGGTCTGTCGGTGAATTTCATTGACAGTACCGAGACAGGCGGGTCGTCGTATCTGGCGCACGTTGGACATGCTGCCGCTGCCATTGCCGCTGGCAAGTGCAGCATCGCGTTGATCACGCTGGCCGGGAAACCGCGGACCGGAGGTAAAGCGGCTGGCGGCTCGGCCGGTGCAGGCGGCACGCCAGAAGGCCCCTTTGAGTCGCAATGGGGCTCCAACGTTCCCAACATGTACGCGTTGGCGGCGGCACGTCATATGTACGAATACGGAACCACAAGCAGGCAGTTGGCGATGATCAAGGTGGCAGCGTCGAAACACGCTTCACATAACCCGAACGCTTTCCTTCGGGCCGAGGTGACGGTGGACGAGGTGCTCGATTCGCC
>JAYSSK010000115.1:0-11393 GCA_043720595.1 Acidimicrobiia bacterium | reverse complement strand
TGGTGGTAACCCACCCGTTGGCATCGGTGAAGTCTTCGCGGCGAAGCGGTACCTGCCAGCAAACTTCGGGCTTCCATGTGAGGAAATTCTCGCCGGCTTGCATTGCGCCGATATGCAGCGCGCAGCCGGCACCACCAGCGAAACCAGGACGGTTGAGGAAGATGCAGGCGTCGTCTCGGAGCACCGTGACTTCGACCCCCTCACTGTTTGTCTCGGTCAGCGGGATCCGGGCCGACTCGGGCTTGTACTCCCATTGGTCAGCAGTCAGGCGATTCGCATGCTTCAGCAGGTTGGCCTTGTCGGGTGCGTCGTTGAGGTGCGCGCCGTACGAGCAGCATCCCTGCATGAGCGCCGTTGTGTCCTCGGTAAGCACGCCCTTGCAGCCGTTGCCGAAGATGCAGGAGTAATTACTGGCAAGGAACGTGACGTCGAACTGCCAGGTGCGCTGTTCGGCGGGGTCTTCGAAGGAAACCCATTCGTGGAGGTCTTGAGGCACTCGTAGTTTTTACTCTGTGGAATGCGAGGTGCCGGAACGTGGTTGGCCGTCTACGACGAACTTCCACCTACAGTTCTGTCACCTAGTAGGCACCCGTAAGGAACCCTGTTGCCCAATCCCCTCTCCATAGCTGCCGGCCAGGTCGGCAAAGTTGCACTCACGGCTGTCGACCACGTGGCCGTGAAGCGGTTCGCCGATGCCGAGGCGTTGTACGAACGGGCTTTGTCCGCTCGACCCCATGCCGATGCTCACGGCGTGTCCACTGAGATCATTCGCCGCGTCGCTCGAGAGCTCGGCGCGGCAGGTGCCGTATCCGGCGCTGTTGCTGCTGCCCCAGGTGTCGGCACGTCAGCGTCTCTCGCCACCGGCGCTGCCGACGTCGGCTTGGCATTCGGTCGGCTCACATCAATGGTCCTCGCTGTCGGCCTGGCGCACGGTGTGGACATGTCCGATTCCGATGATCGCCGGCGTCACGCGTATGCGGTGTTGTCTGGCTCGGGTCAGCAGCTCACCGCTGGCGAACGCAAGGCAGGCGAGCTGAAGAAGCAGCTGGGTCAGCAGGCAATTGGCAAGGGGCACGGCCCCGGAGGCTCGATGGGCAACATGGTCACCACCAAGGTGGGCACCAAGATGCTCTCGAAGCTCGCCACGCAAGAGACAGTCATCAAGTTGGGTTCGCTGCTCCCCCTCGGCTTCGGTGCCGGGGTCGGGGCTGTCGGTAACAGAGCCCTGGTGTTCTCGGTGGGGCGTGCCGCCGTAAAATATTTTGGGTCTCCTTCATCAGCAGGCACAGGCACAGGCACAGGAACTCGCGACAAGCCGTTACGTCCAGTTGGGCAGATCACCTCGGGCGGCGGCACGGCTCTATTTACCAAACCACCCTCGAGGCTCAAACGAGCCACCGACCGCATCTCCCGCCTCCGCTAACCCCGACAGCGGGACTGCCTGACCAGGAAACGTTTCGTGAGTGCTCCCTATGTTGGGCGTGCCGAGCTGTGGTGAAGCGACGGTGCGAGGGGCTCCCGGAGACCCAGCGCATTGGCCAGCCGACGTAAGTCCCGATCGGTTCGACGGAGCGTTACATCTGAATCTCGAGTTCCCGCAACTGCCTGGCCGACTGCAAGAATCGTTGAGTTGATGTCGTCAAGCAGTGCCCCAGCGACGCGTTGAGTCATCGCGCTCCACCACCTCGGGTCCACGGGGTGCAAGTGAGCAAGGCGTTCGCAACTGACGCACCGGGAAATCGATCCGCCCGCTTGGACTGGATTGCCGATTGGTTCCACCAATGCGCCGCACAATGAAGGCACGTACCTTCCTTGAGGAACACCACCAATTCGGATGCGATGCACCCGCAAACGCCGGAAGGCGGTTGTTCCGATAAACGGGACCGACCCTGGCTCGTGTTGGTAGTTGATGAATTTGCTGGCCGGAATTCCGACGGGAGCTTGGCGACCCGGGTCCGGCAGCGAAGGCCGTAGCGGCGCGGACCCGGCACGAAGCAGGCCACGACGGCGTTCGCACGCACGCACCCGGTGCGATGCACGACAGAATCGTGGTTGTCGACCACGATGTGACCTCGGGTTAAACCGCGTCCCGCACCACTCGCACGTGAGAACTCCGTCGCTTCGGATGTTCTGGCAATCACCGGTACCGGTCTTTGTCCACCAATCATCGAATTTGCTTGTGTCAGTCGTCATATATCGAAGTATCACCTAAGGGTATGACAACGAAGATCTCGTCCACCACAACTCTGACTTGATTTCAGCATGCTTCATCGTCTTCGATGCAGCGCACGTCTCCACCGCCGACCATCGGCATCTTGGAACCACCCACGGGCGAGCCGCCGCTCCGAGCACACCCACAGGTTCAAAGGCCACATCTGAGTTCGTTCCGTAACGAGTGACCGGTCCCAGTCCCAAGTCGGTCAGGGGACGGACCGTTACGGAACGAACTCAGAGGCAACCCAACCGACACGACACTCACCGAGTCGTTACGGAACGAACTCAGAGGCGACCCAACCGACACGACAAACACCCAACCAGTCGTTACGGAACGAACTCAGATGTGGTCGGAGGTGGCCCCGAATGGGCGGCTCGAAGTCAGGTGGGAAGCCCGCAATTTGCTCGAAGAAGATGAGTGTGGATCAAACACTCCGCATATGCCATGATGGATCAGATACTCCGATCATGATTCATATCCGCCTGCATACGCACCCGTAAAGAGGTCTCCATGTTGAGCACTCGTCCTCACGCACACGCAGCGCACGCCGAGGTCCCCTCGGTTGGCGTTGATGACGGTGGCTGGCCGACGCCTACCCTTGGCAGCCTTTTCAGCAGCATGTTCACAGAACATCTGGTGATTGAAGCCGGCCGCGCTGTCCGCTCTTTGCCCTCCGGCACGTTCGACGCCCTTGCAAACTTTTCGACCGATCCCGGTCAAACGGGGGCACTGCTGTTACGCGGCGTTCCAGTTGGCGACCTTCCAGCCACTCCACCGACGCCAAAAGACGCAACTTCATGCGGCAAAGACGTCACCAGCGAGTTTTCGCTCCTGACTGTCGCACGCGCCCTCGGTCAGCCTGTCGGCTATCTGCCTGAACACGGCGGCGACATCGTGCAGAACATCGTTCCGGTGCAGTCCGCTCAATCACGCCAGGTGTCCACCTCGTCCCGGGTGGAATTGATGTTTCATACCGAGGCGGCCTTTCATCCACACCGGCCGCGCTACTTACTGTTGCTCTGCCTTCGAGGCGACCCGTCGGCCGCCACAACGCTCAGCTCCATCCGCGAAGTGCTGCCGCTACTGGAGCCCGCCACCTTAGAGGTGCTTTTTCAACAGCGGTTTCGGACTCGACCAGATGAGTCCTATCGCACCAACCGTGGATCATCCGGCGAGCTCGGCGCACCGATGAGCGTGCTTTCCGGGCGACGGGAGTCGCCTTCATTGGTGTTCGACGCAGACCTCATGGTTGGAACTGACGACCCAGCCGACGAAGCGCTCCGGGCGCTTGGACGGGCTGTCGCACAGCACCACACCTCGGTGGTGTTGCAGCCGGGCGACCTTCTGGTCATCGACAACACCGTCGCCGTCCATGGCCGGAGTCCGTTCACGCCCCGGTTCGACGGGACGGACCGATGGCTTCAACGCGCGTTCGTGGTGGCCGATCTGATGCCAAGCGCAGCCGACCGGGTGGGACGGATTATCGCAACCCGTTTCGACTGAGATCAGGCCGACTGAGGTCAGGCTGCGGCAGCCGACGGCGCACCAATGAGGTGGCACACCGGCGCCACCATGTCGGCACGGTTCATGCAATAGAAGTGGAAGTGCTTCACACCATGGTCCATCAGGTCCTGCACCTGCTGAGCAGCGATGGCCGACTCGACCGCTGCCCGGGACTCTGCATCGTCCAGCACACCGGCGAAGCGGGCAGCGAACCAGTCCGGGATGGATGTGCCGCACTTCCCGGCAAAACCCGAGACCTGACGCAGGTCACGTACCGGCATAATGCCTGCCACGATCGGGACGTCGATACCACGCGCACGTACGGCATCGGCATATCGGAGGAAGCGGTCGTTGTCGAAGAAGAACTGTGAGATGGCCCTGTCTGCGCCCGCGTCGACTTTGGCGGCGAGCATGTCGAGGTCGTGAGCAGCTGATGCGCTCTCTGGATGTTGTTCGGGGTACGCAGAGACGCTGACCTCCATTTCAGGGTAGGCGCTCTTGATACCTGCGACCAATGCAGCAGCGTTGACGTAGCCACGATCGGTTGGTACGTACGCCTGTCCTGCGCCACCTGGCATATCGCCGCGCAGTGCAACGATGTGGCGGATGCCGATATCCCACATCCGGTCCACAACAGCATCGGTCTGATCCTTTGTTGCGCCAACGCACGTGAGGTGCGCAGCTGTTGGCAACGACGTACCGGCCAACAGGCGATCTAGAACCGTGAAAGAGCGCTCCTGATCGGTGCCGCCGGCACCGTAAGTGACGGATACGAACTGGGGGGCGAACTGCTGGAACCGATCGACCGTTGACCACAGCGTTTCGGCGGCCTCGTCGGACTTCGGAGGAAAGAACTCGAAAGACACCGAAGGTGTGTCGGAGACTCCCGTGGAGCGGGCACGAAACAGGTTCATGCGAGGGTCTCTTCCATACGGCGCAGTGGACGGCTGGGGCGCCGGTCTCTGGCGGTCCATAGAGAGATCGCGATCCCATCAGCACGTTCGGTGAGAAGCGTTTCGTGGTCGCCGTCGCGGAGGCCAGCTTCGGACATCCACGTTGCGATGACATCTCGATGGAAACCGAGGCGGCGGTGGGCCTGGGCGGTGCGCAGGAACTCGTGATCGTGCGGGGCGAAGTCGATGATGAGCATGGTGCCGCCGGGCGACAGGACCCGCGCTGCCTCGACGATGACGCGCTGCGGATCGTCGACGAGGTGCAACACCTGATGGATGATGACGAGGTCGAAGGACGCGCCGCCATAGTTGCCGTAACCAAGGTCTGCGATGTCGCCGTGGCGAACCGTGCAGTGACGCAGGCCAGCCAGCTCGAGGTTGGCGCGAGCAATTGCGAGCATCTTCGGCGACGAATCGATGCCAACCCCTTTGCTGACCTTTGGGCCGAGCAGCTGCAACATGCGACCGGTGCCCGTTCCGAGGTCGAGGACCGAAGCTGGCGCACGTTCGGCAACGATGCCGACGATGGCTGCTTCCACACGCTCGTCGGCTACATGCAGCTGGCGAAGCCGTTCCCATTCAGCAGCGTTCGCCTCGAAGAAGGCCTGCGACGATGCGGTGCGCCCAGACCGCAACTCAGCAAGCCGCTCGGTGTCGGTGCGAACGGTTCGGTCCGCAGGGTCGACGAGCGACAACAACGTTTGGGCGAGAGCGGCGGGCCGGGCATCGCGAGCCAGGCGAAAAAACGCAAACGCGCCTTCAGGCGTGCGGTGCACCAGTTCGGCGTTAACCAACACCTTCAGGTGTCGAGACACCCGGGGCTGGGACTGGCGCAAGATGTCGGTGATTTCCCCAGCGGTGAGCTCAGACTCGGCCAGCAGCGCCAAGATGCGCAGCCGGGTGGGCTCGGCTGCAGCGGCGCACAGGTCGACAAGATCCTCGGCGGAGAACACTGAGGCTAGAGACATAACGGCATCCTTATATCTACATCTTTACCTGTCAACCGGTTTTTACGAGCCAGGTCACATCCACCGTTGGGTGCGATCCACCTCCAATCGCAGCTCGGAGATGGATTGCCGCATACCGTGGGGTCCGATGAAATCCGTGCCCACTGAGTCGGCCACCTTCCGACCGCTCACGGAACTGTTGCGTGAAGCCGGTACAGCAGGAGCGATTTCTGCAGCTGAGTCACGCGTCGTCGAAGCGGTGCTATCCGATTCGCAGCTGGTTGCCTTCGGCACCATGGCCGAACTGGTGGAACGCGCAGGTGCCGGCACAGGTACTGTGGCGCGCCTCTGCACCAAGCTGGGTCTCACCGGTTTCGCCGAACTGCAACGGCTGGCCCAGCGCGAGCTGTTGGCCGCAACGGGCCCAGCTTCAGAGCGAATCAAAGACACCGACCCCACCGATCTGCTGGGCCGGATAGCGGCAGCGGAGCAACGCAACTTGGCGGTCACGTTCGAAAGGCTCGACCGCGACGCCCTCCACCGTGCGTCGGTAATTCTGGCGAAACGAACCCGCCACGTGGTGGTGCTGGCCAGCGATGCCGCCAACGGAATAGCCCGGCAATTCAGCCAAGAGATGGCGTCGCTCCGCCCGCAGGTCGAATTCCTCGACGGCAACCCCGTGTCAGTCGCGCGAAGACTTGCGCTCGGCGATGCGACCGACACGATCGTGGTCATCGACGTGCACCGGTACGACGCCTGGTTGGTTGACACGGTTCAGCGGTTCCGCTCGGCTGGAGCCGCAGTGATTGCATTGACGGACAATCCCAGGTCGAAACTCGCCGCAGCGGCAACCATTCATTTGGGTTTCGAGACCGCGTCGCCCGGGCCGTTCGACAGTTTCACCGCAGCACTCGCACTGCTCAACGTATTGAACGCCGAGACGGCAACGCGCTTGAAGGGCACCGCCACGGCCCGGTTGGAGCAACTTGAACAGACCTGGAAAGACACCAAGGCGCTGGAGAACTAACGCCGGCGGCGCACAGTCGCTTCGAAGACGTCTCAGCGGTTGTGCGCCACCGACTGAACTGGTTCCCGTTCAGCAAAGTAGAGCGACCAACTGGTTTCGCTTCGACCTGTCCAACTGGTTGGTGCGAAAGCGAACTCGGGCCGTTCGATACTCACCCTTGCGCGGACCGACTCCGGCAGCGCTTCGAACCCACCGACCCGCCGCCCGGTGAGATGCAGCACCAATGACCCCTCTGTCTGCGCCAACAGCATCCATGGCAACCACGGAGTGAATCGGACGCTCGACATACTGCTGGAAGCCTCAGAGGTGACCACGACGTGTTCGGATCGCTGCAACATCGTGTGGCTGCTTTCGCGTTGGAAGACATGCGGGCGGAGCGGGTTGACCTCTGTTTCGACAGTCGTTGATTCGAACACGATCCGATCGCCGACACGATGGGCGGTTGGCATATTCTGCGAGGTAAGGACCGAGCACACGGGGTCCAGCCAGTCATGAAACACATCGACGCACTCGCCATTGATCGGGTTCCGCCACGAGTCGACCACTGCGCCAGAAATCAGATCGGTGAACAGCAGTACTTCCCGGGCACGCAGCTTCCAATGCTCGCCGAATCGCTCGGCACGGGTGACTCGGAACCCGGTACAGCCAAGCAATGCGCGCACACCCTGCTGAGGTTGGACAGCCAACACCGTTCCGGTGAACGCAGCGATTGAGTTTGTGTCGTCCGGCGAGGCGACCGCAGCGACATACCGGTCGAGGCACAGATCAAGATCGTCTGCGCTCATGACAACAGGGTACCGATCCTCCTATCCGGAAGCAGCCATCCAGTCGGCGCTCGCTGGCTTGCCTACTGTGTAGCCATGGCCGCTGCCCGAACCCGTTCATCCGCCGCAAAAACACCCCCGAAGGCCACGACGAAACCCGCGCCCAAACCAGCCTCGAAGTCACGTGCCAAGCATGCACAAGGGGTTCTTGGCATCGATTTCGGTGGGTCTGGAATCAAGGGGGCACCGGTTGACCTTGCGACTGGCGAACTGCTCGCAGAACGGCTCCGAATCCCCACGCCAAATCCGTCGAACCCCAGGGCTGTTGCTGCTGTGGTCAAGCAGATATGCGACTACTTCGCTGACTTCGCAAGCGGACCGGTAGGGGTGACCTTTCCTGGAGTCGTCACTGGCGGCGTCACACGCACAGCGGCCAACGTCGACAAGAAGTGGATCGGAACCGACGCCGACGCGTTGTTCGAGGCGGCCACCGGACGATCGTTCTCCGTCATCAACGACGCACAGGCGGCTGTGATGGCCGAGGTCCGATACGGCGCTGGACGCGATGAAAACGGTATGGTGCTGATGCTCACGTTCGGCACTGGCATCGGGTCGGGACTTGCGTATCGCGGTGTGTCGATGCACGGCGTGGAACTCGGCCACGTCCGCATTGACGGGGTCGACGCCGAGGTGAACGCTTCGGCCAACGCCCGCGACCGCGAGGGCTGGACCTACAAGCAATGGGTCAAGCGGGTCAACACCTACTTGGAGCACGTCGAAACCATTCTGTGGCCAGACCTCATCATCGTGGGAGGTGGTGTCAGCGAAAAGGCCGACCGGTGGGTACCACTCCTGAAGACGCGTGCCCGCGTGGAGGTCGCACAGCTCACCAACGAAGCTGGCATCGTCGGCGCGGCCATTGTTGCCACGCAGGGTCACCCAGCACTGGCAAAGCGGTAGCGACGTGGCTGCTATCGCACAGTTCGGCCATGTCGTCATCGACTGCACAGACCCAGACCAACTCGCACAGTTCTGGTGCTCGGTGCTGGACACCACCGTACAGATGCGCTGGAACCAGTACGTGGTGCTGCGGCCCACCGAGAAGGGTGGCGTTGCACTCGCGTTTCAACAGGTGCCAGAGTCCAAGTCCGTGAAGAACCGCATGCACCTAGACCTAATGGTCACCGACGGCGACCTGGCAAAGGCCACCGCTGCCGCAGTGGCTGCCGGGGCAACGGTCCAGCATTCCTTGACCGAGGATCCCGTCACCATCACGGTGTTGCACGACCCCGAGGGCAACGAGTTCTGCCTCGTCCTTCTGCCGCCCAGGCCGTAGCAGGGCCGAATGTCCTCCACCTGTTCAACGAAAGTCCACCACTTGGGTTGAAGAGGGCAGAATCAGCGTCGCAAACACGGGGTAGTGGACTTTGCAACCATCTCGGGCCGTAGTCTCGGAACCAATGTTGCTGTCTGTGCTTGACCTTGCCCCTGTCTCCTCGGGATCTACCGTCGGACAGGCGCTTCGAAATTCCATCGACCTGGCGCAAACCCTTGAAGCGTTGGGTTACCACCGCCACTGGGTCGCCGAGCATCACGGTATGCCTGGGGTGGCCAGTTCGTCGCCTGCGGTGCTGCTGGCGCACCTGGCTATGGCCACCTCGACCATCCGCCTTGGCTCGGGTGGTGTGATGCTGCCCAACCATGCACCCCTTGCCATCGCGGAGCAGTTCGGCATGCTCGAAGCAATCCACCCTGGCCGCATCGACCTAGGTCTAGGCCGAGCCCCCGGCACCGATGTCGGCACCGCCCGTGCACTGCGTGGCACCCGCCTGCACGAATCCGAAGACTTCCCATCGCGCATCGCAGATCTCATCGGGTTCTTCGCCGGTCAATTCTCACCGAACCATCCATATGCACACATACGTGCCGTGCCGGGGGTCGGCAACGTGCCTGCGATGTGGATGCTCGGAAGTAGCGATTGGGGTGCGGCCGTCGCCGGGCAGATGGGCCTGCCATATGCGTTTGCACACCACTTCGGCATGGGCGGCACCGAAGTTGCGCTCGAGACGTACCGTGCCCAGTTCGAGCCATCGGCGTTTGCAGCGCAGCCCTATTGCATGATCGGCGTGCAGGTGGTGTGCGCAGAAACCGAAACACACGCCCGACACCTCGCCAGGTCCAGCGCAGTTGGCTTCCTCCGCCTCCGCCAGGGACGGCCGGGCACGATGCCATCACCTGAGGATGCCGCCGCCACCGCCCTGTCGATTCAGGAGAACGAGTTCATCGAGGAGCGGTTGAACAAAGCCGTCATCGGCACGCCCGACCAGGTTGCATCGCGGCTTATCGAACTGAGAGACGGGTTGGGCGTCGATGAGTTGATGCTCACCACAGCGACGCACGCACACGCGGACAGAGTCCGATCGTTCGAGCTGGTCGCAAACGTGTGTGGGCTTACACCTTCGACGCTCGGCCTTCCCAATACGGGGCGCGTAGCTCACGCTTGAGAATCTTGCCGCTGCCGGTCTTCGGAAGCTCGGCTGAGAACTCGATCGACCGAGGAATCTTGTAGTTGGCAAGATGTGCGCGTGCATGCTCGGACACCTCGGCCTCGGTGAGGGTTACGCCGCTGCGGGCGACCACCACTGCGTGCACCAACTCGCCCCATTCGTCGGACGGGATACCGAACACCGCTGCCTCCAGCACCTTTGGGTGCTGCTCCAGCGCTGCTTCGATCTCGGCCGGATAGATGTTCATCCCGCCCGAGATGATCATGTCCTTCTTGCGGTCGCAGATGTACAGGAACCCCTCGTCATCGCGGTATGCGATGTCACCGACGGTCTGGAAGTCACCGCGCCGATCGGCGGCGAACTTGTCCGGTTGTTTGTAGTACTCGTTGAACACTGAAGCGGCCCGCACGAACAGCTCGCCAGGATGCTCGGGGCCGATGCCGGTGACCTCGATGCCGTCATCGTCGAACAGTTTGATCTCCACCATCGGAGCTGGCAACCCGCACGAGCCGGGCTTGCGCAGCTGGTCCTGCGGGGCCATCACACAATTGACGCCCAACTCGGTGCTGCCGTACACCTCCCACAGCGAGTGAGCGGGGAAATCGGCAAGGTACTGCCGCTTCAGGGCGTAGGACCACGGAGCCGCGTTCGCGATCATCACGCGTATCGACGTTCGGTCGTACTTGGCTTTCACCTCATTTGGCAGCGCGCATATCATCCTGATCGGCGTCGGTGCCGCGAACGTTGACGACACCTTGTACTTGTCGACCAGTCGTAGCCAGTCCTCGGTGTTGAACTTGCGCTGCAACACAACGGTCTGGCCCATCAGCTGGCCAGTACCCATGAAGCCGAGCGGGCCAGAGTGATACAGGGGCCCGGTAGGGATGTAGATGTCGTCGGGCCGGTAAGCGATGAGTTGCAGCAGTGCAAGACCCTGCTGCGGGTTGGCGCCTCCTTTACGCAGCGCGCCCTTTGGTTTACCTGTTGTACCCGACGTATAGATCATGGTTGCGGCGGCGATGTCAGCGGCGGGGAGCTCGATCGGTTCAGAGGACTGCGCCTCGGCCAATGATTCAACCGCAACCATTCCGGCCGGCACCGTCCCGCCGTGCGACGCCGAGTCGAACACCACGATGTGCTCAACCTGCGGAATTCGGTCCCTGATGCGTTCGAACATCGGGGCGAACTCAGCATCAACAAACACGATCTCGGTGTCGCTGTGATCGGTGACGTAGGCAGCCTCATCGTCTGACAACCGGTAGTTCAATGGCACTGCTGTGGTGCCGATCTTTCGACATGCACTGATGGCCACGACAAGCGGGATCGAGTTCTGCCCGCACCAGACAACCTTGGTCCCCGGCCCGCTTCCCATCCCCTGCAGCACCCGGCCCAACCGGTTCGACGCCGCCTCTAACTCCGCGTACGTGAGTTGGTGCACCGTTCCGTCGGGCCGGTCATCGATCACCGCCAACTTGTC
>JAYSSK010000114.1:0-11411 GCA_043720595.1 Acidimicrobiia bacterium | reverse complement strand
CGGGTTGTTTCCCACCCGGTGCGCTGTCTGCGGGTCGGCTGGAGTTTCTCCGTGCAGATGTTGCGTCATCCCCATCCGGATACGGGCCGTTCCGCTGTGTCCCGCCCCGCCGTTGTGGTGCGCGACAGTGGTCTCGCCGTTCGCATATGACGGAGCGGTCCGTACGCTCATTACCGCAGCCAAGTACCGGGGCAACACCCGAGCGCTTCTGTTTCTCGCTGGCCGAATGGCGGAGGCGGTCCTTGAGTCCCGCCCGGAAATTGTCCTCCCCGCAACCGCCGGAGGCGATCTGGAGTGCGGTCAGCAATTTGCGTCCAGTTCCACTGCCCGGTTCGGGTGGAACCAACCGTTGCGTTG
The DNA here is from genome assembly GCA_043720595.1 of Acidimicrobiia bacterium. GTDB lineage: Bacteria > Actinomycetota > Acidimicrobiia > Acidimicrobiales > JANYDT01 > JANNBN01. Next base: position 11,054 of record JAYSSK010000114.1, on the reverse strand, counting down.
CGAAACGGTTGTGACCTGGGCACCCACCTCACCGCAACGTCGCAGACGTCGAGGGTATGACCAGGCACAGATACTTGCCCAACACACGGCAACGCTGCTGGGCCTTCGCTGCCAGCGACTTCTTGTCCATCGGTCAGATCGTCGTGTGCAAACCGGTGCCACCCGTGAAGAACGCTCCCAACGCGCAGAGCGGTTCCGCGCCGTTCCTTTCGAAGGCACCGCAGCGTCGTTCCGGTTGGGTCAAGTCCTGCTGGTGGACGATGTGATGACCACGGGGGCCACCTTGAGTGGCGCTGCTCGAGTGCTTCGCGACGTCGGGGCACCCAGCGTGCATGCGGTTGTCGCTGCGATCACGCTCTGAGGCCCTGTTGACCTGGAAGACATACTCCACAAATTCCGGCTGCTGCGAGGAAAACGCAACATGACACGAGCGTCATCGAATCGTCACACAACTAGTAGTTGCGAGACCAGTAGTCCGCGTGTCTACGATGCGTCATGGGAGTTGAACCCAAAGGCATCTGCCGGTGAATCCACCAGATGCCTCACGCTGCCCACACTGCAGCGCCATTGTTATGAACCCGAACGACCTCTGGCCAATGGCCCGGGGTCGTTGTGTTTTCAGGGCATCCCGGCCTGTACCGCAATCATCCAAGAACCAATCCAATAACTCGAACACAACTCGAATCTCCGTAGCTTCCCTATCCATCAACACCATCAACGACCCTCCGAAGGAGCACCAATGGTGCACATCAGCATTCGTCATCGCAATGTCCGGATCGACGACATCGTGAAGGCGGCAGCCAACGAAAAGATCACCCGCCTGTCACGTTTTCTGCCGGGCATGGACACAGCCGAGGTCGGTTTCTCTGAAGAGCCGAACCCGAGAGTTGGCCATGCACGACGCGAAGTGTGTGAGGCAACGATGCGGGGCAACGGTCATATCGTCCGTGCCCGCGCCTCAGCTGCCACGCAGCAGGCCGCACTTGATCTCGTTGTTGCAAAGCTTGAGAACCAACTGGTCAAGGTCAAAGGAAAAGTCGACATACGACTCCATGGCGGTCCGAAAGCGGGTCATCACCATTCCGCGGGTCTTCACGAAACGCCAGCAGTCGCAATTGCGCTGCTCGAGCCAGTGCCGGCAGATCCGGAAGCAGACAATGTCGCCAAGATCGTGCGGCGCAAGCAGTTCGAAGTATCTGCGATGTCAGCAGACGACGCCGCGCTTCGCATGGACTTGTTGCAGCACGACTTCTATTTGTTCACCAACGCCGAGACGGGCCGTGCGGCGGTCGTCTATCGACGAGAAGACGGCCACCTTGGCCTGATCGACGCCGCCGCTTGAGGTCATTACCCACCTGAGATCTACCGTCTGTTGACAGACGTGAATCAGGTCCCGATCCGCTGGGCGGGCGGGACCTGATTTGTTGTATCGCTGATCCAAGTGGATCAGCGGCAGATCAACTCAAACGGGGTTATGCGGGATCGTGGGTTCAGCGGTGGATCAGGACGCCACGCAGGTTCTTGCCTGCGTGCATGTCGGCGTATCCCTCGTTGAGGGTCTCCAACGTGTAGGTGCGCGTCACCAGTTCGTCGAGCTTCAACGTGCCGGCCTGGTACATGTTCAGCAGGCGCAGGATGTCTTTCGATGGACTGGACTCGCCGAACAACGACCCCTGGATGCGCTTCTGGAACAGCGTGAGCATGCCAGGAGAGATTGGAATGCCGGTTTCGGTGAGGTCGCCGAGCCCGGTCACCACAACGGTGCCGGCCTTTCTGATCGCATCGAATGCCTGGGCGATGTGCTCGCCCTTGGTAATGCCGACCGTGACGATGGCCGAGTCTGCGCCCTGCCCGTTGGTCACCGACTGGGCGAAGGCCATGGCGTCGACCATGTTGCTGAACGCATGGGTGGCGCCGAACTCCATCGCCTTTTCCCGCTTGAACTCAACCGGGTCGACTGCGATGACGTGGCTGGCGCCCTTGATGGAGGCGCCCTGCACGGCGTTGATGCCAATGCCGCCGATGCCCATCACGATGACGGTGTCGCCTGGCTGCACGTTGGCCGAGTTCTCAGCAGAACCGAAGCCCGTGCCAACCCCGCAGCCAACCAGGCATGCCTTGTCGAGCGGGATGTCCTTGGAGATCTTCACTGCGTTCTCGGTGGAGCACACCGTGTATTCGGCGAAGGTGGAAATGCCGCACATCTGACCGACGGGCTGGCCGTTGTAGGTCATCCGGTAGCTCATGTCGGCGCGCGAACCGAGCAGCAACGTGGCGCCGCTGTCGCACAGGTTCTGCATCCCGCTGGCACACCAGCGGCAACGCCCGCAGCCTGGCAGGAACGACATGACGACGTGGTCACCGATTTCGAAACCTGTCGTGTTGGGGCCGATCGCGTCGACGATGCCGGCGCCTTCGTGGCCTCCGCAGACGGGGTATGTGCCGAACGGGATATCGCCCGTGGCGAGGTGGTCGTCGGAATGGCATAGGCCCGATGCAACCATCTTGAGGCGAAGTTCGCCCTGGCGTGGTTCGTCGAGGTCGACTTCGACGATTTCCCACTTGCCGGCTACCGGTTTGACCGGCATCGACATCATGACTCCTGCTCGTACTTTCATGAGTTCTCCTGACATGAGCTGCCGAGCGGTTCGTCGGCTCCGGTTGGCACTGTAACCAACGTCACACGGTAGGAACGAAGTCGCTGCGAGACTTGTATCGGCGGGTCTCGCCACTTGTCCCAGCGCCGGTACGATGTAGCCCTTATGTCGATCTTCAAGCGGATTCTGCGCGCCGGCGAGGGGAAGAAGGTTCGCGCCCTCGCGGACATTGTTCCCAACATCAACGCGATTGAGTCGCAATATGAACGGTTGTCCGACGAAGAACTGCGCGCGAAGACCGGCGAGTTCCGTCAGATGCTGGCTAACGGTGCCGATCTCAACGATCTTCTTATCGATGCGTTCGCCACCACCCGCGAAGCATCGCGGCGTGTGATTGGGCAGCGTCACTACGACGTGCAGCTCATGGGCGGTGCTGCGCTGCACTTCGGGTGGATTGCCGAAATGAAGACTGGTGAGGGCAAGACCCTCGTCTCCACGCTTCCGGTGTACCTCAACGGCCTCACCGGCAAGGGTGTCCATCTGGTCACCGTGAACGATTATCTGGCCCGCCGCGACGCCGAATGGATGGGCCAAATCCACCGGTGGATGGGTCTCTCGGTCGGTTTGGTCATCCCCGACGACAGTGACTCGGCAGCCAAGCGCGCTGCGTACGGGTGCGACGTCACGTACTCAACCAACTCCGAGCTGGGTTTCGACTTCCTGCGGGACAACATGGCGATGAGCATCGAAGACCGTGTGCAGCGTGGCCACTACTTCGCCATCGTCGACGAGGTGGACTCCATTCTCATCGACGAGGCTCGCACGCCCCACATCATCTCGGGCCGTGTTGCTGACGCCGCCAAGTTGTACGTGCAGTTCGCCGCCATTTCCCGCAGCCTCACCCGCGGCACGGACTACGAGGTCGACGAGGAAAAGAAGCAGGTTTTCCCAACCGAGTCCGGAATCGACAAGGTCGAAGCTGCCCTCGGCGTCGAGAACATCTACGACGATCCCTCCGCAGACTTCGTGCATCACCTCAACGCAGCGCTGCGCGCCAAAGAGCTGTATCGCCGAGACGTGGAGTATCTCGTTCAGGGTGGTGAGGTCAACATCGTCGACGAGTTCACCGGCCGTGTGCTCGAAGGCCGTCGGTGGTCAGAAGGCCTGCACCAGGCTGTCGAAGCCAAAGAACGCGTGAAGATAAAGGAAGAGAACCAGACGCTGGCTACCACCACGCTGCAGAACTACTTCCGGCTCTACGAAAAGCTCGCAGGCATGACCGGTACCGCCGAGACCGAAGCCGGCGAATTCCACAGCACCTACACCCTGTCCGTCGTGCCTATCCCAACGCATCGTCCGTTGGTGCGTCAAGACCAGGCCGATCTCATCTACAAGGGCGAGCGTCCCAAGTTCGATGCGGTGGCCGCAGACATTGCCGAGCGGCACGAGAAGGGCCAGCCGGTCCTGGTCGGCACCGTGTCAGTCGAGAAGTCCGAGTACCTCTCGCAGCTGCTGAACGAAAAGGGCATTCCGCACTCGGTGCTGAACGCAAAGCAGCACACCAAAGAAGCCGAGATCGTGGCTCAGGCTGGCCGCATCGGTGCAGTCACGGTTGCCACCAACATGGCTGGTCGTGGCGTCGACATTCTGCTCGGCGGAAACCCGGAAGGGCTTGCCCGCCGTCAGGTCACCGAGCAGGGCCATAACCCAGCCCTGCTCGACCTCGACCCCGGTGACCCTGCGGTGTTCGAACAACTTGAAGCCGACCCGGACCTCGCTACGGCTCGCCGTGCTGCGCTCGACGCGTTCGAAAAGTCGAAGGCTCACTTCCTCGAAGACTGCGCGGGCGAGGGCAACCAGGTGCGTGAGCTCGGCGGCCTGTACGTGCTCGCCACCGAACGCCACGAAAGCCGCCGCATAGACAATCAGCTGCGTGGCCGTGCCGGTCGTCAGGGCGACCCGGGCGAGAGCCGTTTCTATCTGTCGCTCGACGACGACCTGATGCGGTTGTTCGCAACAGGTGCCATGAACTGGGTCATGGGGCGTGCCCTCCCCGACGATGTGCCGATCGAGGCGAAAATGGTCAGCAAGGCCATCGAGCGCGCACAGTCAACGGTCGAAGGCCGCAACGCCGAAATCCGCAAGAACGTGCTCAAGTACGACGAAGTGATGAACGAGCAGCGTAAGGTGATTTACGCCAAGCGCAATCAGGTACTCACCGGCGGCGACGTCGACGAGGTACTGCGGCGCAATATCGATACGGTCGTCGAAGACCTAGTCGAGCGCAACTGCCCAACCGAGGCCGCCGACGAGTGGAACATCGAAAACTTGCTGGTCGATGCGCAGGGCATGTACCCGACGCAGTTCTCGTTAGACGATCTGGCCCAAGCGCGCAGCCGCAAGCAGCTCATCGAGTCCCTCCAGACAGAGGCTCACGAGTTCTACACGGCCAAGGAAGCCAAGCTGGGCTCCGAGGTTGCACGAGACGTAGAGCGCAACGTGTTCCTCAGCATCATCGACCAGCGTTGGCGTGAACATCTCGCAGACATGGACTACCTCCAAGAGGGCATCCACTTGCGGGCCATGGGTCAAAAAGACCCGCTGGTTGAGTGGCAGCGAGACGGTTTCGCAGCGTTCGGCAACCTGATGGCCACCATCGAAGCGGACTTTGTGCGCTATTGCATGCACGCCGAGGTCGTGGTCGAGTCGCATGCGCCAACGATCGAAGGCCTGTCGTATGTCTCGGGCGACGAGGGCGAAGCGCCCGAGCGCCTCACCGGGCTCATCGGTGCCGACGTGTCGCAGCTGTTGGCCGCTCAGGACGACGACGTCGAAATCTCCGAAGACGGTTTGGTTACCCGGGTCGGCGAGCCCGAGCCAGCTATCCAGGCCCCTGTGGTCAAATCCGAGCACGAGAAGCTCGGTCGCAACGACCCTTGCTGGTGCGACAGCGGCAAGAAGTTCAAACTCTGTCACGGGCGCTGAACGGGCCTCACCGGAGCAACTGCCATGTTGAGAGATCATGCCGACGCGCTCGTTGTCGAACGTGCGCGCCTGCGAGAGGCCGAGAACTATCTGGGTCTTGAACGTCTGAGGACCGAGTTCGTGCGGTTGGAGACGGAACTTGCGCGGCCAGACCTGTGGGACGACCCCGAGATGGGCCGCAAGGTTGGTGCCCAGTACGCAACAGTGAAAGACGACCTCGAGTCGCTGACAGGTGTGGCGCGACACCTCGACGACGCGGACACGTTGCTGGAACTTGGGACCGAGATGGAAGACGAGTCGCTTGAGCCTGAACTGGTCGAACATGTGGCTGCGGCCCGAAAGGTGCTCGAAGAACTCGAGCTGCGCAGCTTGTTCACCGGCGAGTACGACGAAGGCGATGCCATCTTCGAAATCCACTCCGGCGCCGGTGGCGTCGATGCGCAGGACTGGGCAGAGATGTTGCTGCGCATGTACGTCCGATGGGGCGAACGGCGTGGCTTCGAAGTCGAAATCGAGTCTGTCGCCGAAGGTGCAGAAGCTGGCATCACTACTGCCATCCTCATCGTTAAAGGTCGGTACGCATACGGTCTGTTGTCGGCCGAACGCGGCGTACACCGGTTGGTGCGCATCTCGCCCTTCGACCAGCAGGCTCGCCGCCAGACCTCGTTCGCCGGTGTGTCGCTCACTCCTGTCATCGAAGACGCAACGTCCAAGGTGAACATCGACGAAAAAGACCTGCGCGTCGACGTGTTCCGGTCATCAGGTGCAGGCGGGCAGCACGTCAACACCACAGACTCTGCTGTGCGCATGACCCACATCCCAACGGGCATCGTGGTCAGCTGCCAGATTGAACGTAGCCAGATCCAAAACCGCGCCAGGGCCATGGACATGCTCGCTGCGAAACTTATCGAGCGTCAGCGTCAAGAACGAGACCAGATGATGGCCGATATCACCGGGCCACAGAAGGAAGCTGCTTGGGGCAACCAGATCCGTTCGTACGTGCTGGCGCCGTATCAGATGGTCAAAGATCTTCGGACGGAATACGAGGTCGGCACTCCTGCCGACGTGCTCGATGGCGACATCGACGGGTTCATCGAATCGTGGCTGCGGTGGCGTCGCGCCAACGAGCCCGCGGCCTAGGGTGCGCCGGTTCCTGAGCGGTCCGAACTAGGGTGCGTGGCGGCGTTCGGCCGATTGTGTCCGTCTGCCTGTGCCCTCTTCGGTTGGCCGCCAACGGCCCACCATTTCTCCCGACCCCGATCTGCCCCGACCCGATCTGCCCATGACTAGAGCTTGCCCATGATCCGTCTCGACAACGTCACCAAGGTGTACCGCAATGGTGCGACGGCTCTGCGTGGAGTCTCGGCCGAGATCGAAAAGGGCGAGTTCGTCTTCCTCGTCGGTTCGTCAGGGTCTGGGAAGTCCACGTTCATGCGGTTGCTGCTGAGGGAAGAATTGCCCACAGAGGGCCAGGTTTACGTGGCGGGCAAAAACGTGCCCGAGTTGCCAAAGGGCAAGGTGCCATACCTACGCCGCAACATCGGCTGCATTTTCCAGGACTTCAAGCTGCTGCCCAACAAGACCGTGTACGAAAACGTCTCGTTCGCACTCGATGTCATCGGACGCCCCAAGTCCGTTATCTCGCAGCAGGTGCCCCAGATCCTCGACTTGGTTGGCCTCACAAAGAAGCAAGAAGCGTTCCCCAACGAGCTGTCCGGCGGCGAACAGCAGCGGGTGAGTATCGCCCGCGCGTTCATCAACCGGCCGCTGCTGTTGCTGGCCGACGAGCCCACCGGCAACCTCGACCCCAACACGTCCATCGGCATCATGCGGTTGCTTGAGCGCATCAATCGCACCGGCACAACTGTCCTCATGGCTACCCATGATCAGGGCATTGTGGACTCGATGCGCCGCCGGGTGATCGAACTTGATCGCGGCACCTTGGTGCGAGACCAGGCCCGCGGCGTGTACGGAACTTTGGACTGAGACGAGCGAGAAACCAAGATGGCCGCCCGCCCTACCTATCTCATCCGCGAAAGCCTGTCGAACCTTCGCCGCAACGTGCTGATGACCGTCACTGCGGTCATCACCATCGTGGTGTCGCTCACCATTGTGGGCGCGTCGCTGCTGCTGCGTCAGGGCATGAACAACTATGCCCGGCAGTTTCGTGAAGGCATCGAGCTCAACATCTACATGCAGCCAACGGCAACGCAGACGCAGCTCGACGCGGTGCGAGCCGAGCTCGACGATCTGAAGAAGTCTGGTCAGGTCACCCGGTACCGCTACGTCGATCAGAAGTCTGCGTTCGAAGAGTTCAAAGAGATCTTCCGCAACGACCCAGAACAGAAAGACCTTTTCCAGAGCGAGAAGGACATGCCGTCGTCGTTTCGGGTGGTCCCGGCGAAGGCCGAACGAATCAGTGCGCTGGGAGACCCGTTCCGCAACCGCGAGGGCGTGTATCGGGTGGTCAGCGATGAAGACATCAAAGCTCTGTTGCGTATCACTCGGGTCATTCAGTTGGTGTTGCTGTCAGTCGCGATCGCGTTGTTGGTTGCCGCTGTGCTGCTCATCCTCAACACCATTCAGTTGGCCATCTTCAGCCGGCGCCGCGAGGTGGCTGTGATGAAGCTTGTCGGTGGAACCAACTGGTTCATCCGGTTGCCGTTCATGTTGGAAGGCCTGCTGCAAGGGTTCATCGGTGCGGTGCTGGCCTTCGCTGCGGTGTATCTAGGCGCCGGGCGGTTGCAGAACGCAATCCGCGAATCGTCCACCACGTTGTTCAAGAGTTTCTCCGTGTCCGGTGCAGAGATCGCGGGTACAGGCATTCTGATGCTGTTGGTCGGCGCTGCAGTCGGGGCCATTGGTTCGGCCATCGCTGTCAGCCGATTCCTCGACGTCTGACGCTGGGTATTCGTTGATGCTTGCGAGTTGGGTCTCGGATCGGCTCCAAGCCTGGTTGGGCGGCGTGTCCGGGCCATGGTTGTACGTGCTCACGTTCGTCATCACGTTTGCCGAAACCGGGACTTTGCTGTTCTTCGTGCCTGGCGAATTCACACTCTTGTTGGCGGGCGCCGCGGCAGGAGCTGGCAACGCCTCGCTGTCCGTCCTGATTGTCGTTGGCATCACCGCAGCGCTGGTCGGCGATTTCGTCGGCTTCCATCTCGGCGCCCGATACGGAGACCAGATTCGCGGTTCTCGTCTCGGTCGCCGAATCAAGCCAGAGTCGTGGGACAAGGCACAGACGCTCATTCACCGCCGCAAGGGCTTGGTTGTGCTGTTCGGCCGTTGGATCGGCTTCTTGCGGGCGATCATGCCTGCTTCGGCCGGCATGTCTGGAATGGAATACCGGGCGTTTCTGCCATGGGATGTTGCTGGCGCGGTCACGTGGGCGGCCACGTGTGTCTACGTGGGCTACCAGGTCGGCGACAACATCGATCGTGTCGAGTCGTGGATTACCAGGGGCGGGTACTTCGTCGTGGGCGCGTTGGTCATTGCGTACGGTGTGAAGCACGTACGTTCCCGCCGACACTGACTCGCAGAGCAATTAGAGCATCTTCACCCAAGCTCGACTCGGACAGAAAGTACGCTTATGAACACCACGCACGCGAAACCGCACCGCACGAAGATCGTCGCAACTGTTGGACCTGCGTCGGATTCACATGAGCAGCTGACCGAGCTCATCAACGCCGGCGTCGACGTGTTCCGGCTCAACTTGTCACATGGGGATCTGGCAAGCCATCTCGCTCGGTTGGCCAAGCTTCAGCGAGCGGTCAACGAGGCCGATCACCCCGTGGCCGTCCTGGCCGATCTTCCCGGACCGAAGATCCGTGCTGGGTCGTTCGGTGAAGTCGGCGTCGTCGTGTCACCTGGCCAAGAAATTGCTCTCATGGTCGGCTCTGCCGAGTCCAACGGGTCTGTTATCCACGTGGAGTACGCAGGACTGTTGACCGACGTTGCAGTCGGTGATCGGGTCGCTCTTGGAGACGGCGACATCACGCTTGGGGTTGTCGAGGTTCGTTCCGAAAGTGTGCATACGATCGTGCGCACCGGTGGACGGTTACGTGGCAAGCCAGGCGTGCACCTTCCGGGTGATCGCTTGCAGCTGACTACACCCACGGACCAGGATCTCGTGTTCGCAGTCGAGATGGCCAAGGCTGGAGTTGACTTCCTGGCTGTTTCTTTCGTGCGCAAAGCTGCGGATCTTGTGAAGGTCCGAGCCACGCTGGAAGCTGCTGGTCTGGAGTGCCCGGCGTTGGTTGCAAAAATCGAGACTCGCGGCGGGGTCGATGAACTGATGCCGATCATCGAGGTCGCCGATGCAGTCATGGTTGCTCGTGGCGACCTGGGCATCGACTGTCCACTGGAAGAGGTGCCGCACCTTCAGAAGCGCATCATTCGCGCATGCGTGGAGGCCGGTGTTCCGGTGATCACCGCAACTCAGATGTTGGAGTCGATGATCAAGGCACCGGCTCCGACGCGCGCGGAGGTGAGCGACGTGGCCAACGCGGTGTTCGACGGAACCGACGCGGTGATGCTCTCCGGCGAGACCGCAATCGGCGATCAGCCGGTTCTGGTCATCGAGACGATGGGTCGCATCATCGAAGCTGCCGAACGCCAGGCCAGTTATCAGCAGTGGGGCTCACGCCTCGGCCGGGTGCAGCGCCGAACGGATTCCGAGGGAGAGCTGCTAGTCACGCAGGCCCTCACCCACGCTGCTTGGCAGGCGTCCGCAGACGTTGGGGCCCGCGCGATCGTGTGCTGCACTGTCACGGGCCGTACTGCCAGAGCGATGGCCCGCTTTAGACCGCTTCCTACGTTGATCGCCGCATCGCCCGACGACGCCGCTGCGCGTCGGCTTGCCTTGGTGTGGGGCGTGATCCCACTGATGGTCGGCACCTACCGCTCGACAGACGAGTTGGTGTGGCAGAGCGTCGAGCGGGTTGTGAAGGCTGGCTTGGCCGGCCCTGGTGACCATGTTCTGGTGTTGGCTGGCGACCCGTTGTCCGGCTACGGGTCGACAGATGTGATGCGCGTCGTGCGGGTACGCTAAGCCCTCGAACAATTGTCTTTGCCAGGTAGATCGTTGACTCTCAGCGATTGATCGGCTTGAATTGACCACACTGAGCGGTAGTTCAGTGTTTTGTTACCAAATTAAGGGTAGAGATGCGACGGATTTCTCGGCTATTGGCGGCTGGTGCTACGGCTTTCGGTGTGTTTACTGGTGTATTGGTCACAACCGGTGGTGTTGGCGCGGCACCTGCCTCGCCCATCTTCATCAGCGAAATCGTGCCCGCCAACGCAACTGGTCTGCAAGACGAAGATGCCACGTTCCAGGACTGGTTCGAGATCTTCAACAACGGGACGTCTTCGGTTGACCTCGCCGGTTGGACGGCAACGGACTCGGCAGGCACTCCGGCCAAGTGGGTGTTCCCTGCGCGAACTGTTGCTCCTGGTGGCCGCCTGGTGATCTTC
>JAYSSK010000113.1:0-11419 GCA_043720595.1 Acidimicrobiia bacterium | reverse complement strand
GCATTCTGGAGATCGACGAGCACGTTGGGTTGCCTTCTGGTGTGTCGATCCGACCTCTGCGTCTCCGCCCGGTAACCATGGGCGAGATTGACCTGATGGGCGAGATCGCTGGGCTACAGCTTGTGCACCGTTGGAGCGACTGGGACCGGACCGAGTTGCACAACGGTTCCACCCGTGCGATCTCTGTTTACTGCCGCCCGATGGACAAAGTGGACACGGGGGACCTGGGGGACACGGTCGACATTGATCTGACGACATTGATCTGATGACATTGATCTGACGACATTGATCTGACGACCGACGACTCGGGGCCGTGATTAGGCAAGCGGTGCATTCAACGGAGAGCGGAGGGCTCTGCGTAGAACCCGGGTGCCGAGCAAGGAAATCGCCGTCATCATGACGCCTGCCACGATGAGCGTCGTTGTGGCCGAGGTTGCGCTGGTGATGAGGCCGCCCGCGATGCCGCCCGGAATGCCCGCACCGTAGATGGCCATTCTCGATGTAGCCATGACGGAGCCGACGAGGTGTTTCGGAGCGTTGCGCTGACGCAGTCCAACACCGGTGATCGACCCCACCACAACTGCAATCCCGTCGACCGCCAGCGCACCGGCGACCGCGAACGGCCGCGCGACAGAGCCAGCCACGATGTGCGACAGGCCCGACACCAGCGTGGCAAGCGACAACGCTACGTGCGGCTTCAACGAGCCGATCAGCCGTGGTGCTGCAATTGCACCCAGCACGTTTCCTGCGGCAATCAGCGCGATGAAACCGCCGAAGCCTTGATCAGACAGGTTGAACTGCTCTTTTAACAACACCAACCCAGACACCTGCATCGAATGGGCCAACGAAATACAGGCGACCCACAGGGTGGGGACCAGAACGGCTGGCGTGCGGCGCACCACATCGATGCCCTCGCGAACCAAATGCATCACGGGTTTTGGCTGGGGATTCGCCGGCGGTTCTCGCAAACCGGACAACAACACGGCAGAGACGATGAAGCTGATTGCGTCGCCGACGAGCGGAATCGCACGACCCCACCCAAAGACCACACTGCCAAGCAGTGGGCCGGCGAGTTGTTCCCCGGAAGTCTGAGCGGCAGACAGCCGCGAGTTGACCTTGTCGATGTTGGAATCTGCAGTGACATGGCGCACCAGCGACCACGACGACGTCGCGAAACCAATCTGCGCTGCCTCCAGCAAGAACGCGGTTGGGTACAACATCACCAGCCCGGCGCCACCACGCAGAGCGATCGCAATGACGACGAGCACAACAGCGCGGAACACGTCAGCCAGAACCATGGTTCGCCGAGGTCGACCGATTCGGTCGACGATCGCACCGATGAACGGGGAAAAGGCCCACGGGATGCGCCCGGCCACGTACACACCCGTGATGAGCACAGGGTCTTTGGTCAACGACGCTGCCAGCAGCGGCAGCGCCGTGACGAGCAGACCATCTCCCAGGGCCGAAATGCTTGCGGCTGCAACCAGACGTGAAGACTGGAACCCGGTGACACCAGGGGTAGCCGTCTCTGGTTGCAGGATCGTGGTCATTCAAAGGTCGCGGACGAGAAACGCCCGCACGCGCCTGCGGACCTCACCACCGTAGCCTGCACAATTTGCACAGCCCGGCGTTGAGCAACTCTTGAGAATTGCTTCGCTGCCTCGTTATTCTTTGACCTCAGCGAATGGGGGTCGCCTGGTAATAGCGATCTGCCCAGACGCCGCGAGGGTTTTCACCTGGGACCGGCATCCGCCATGTTGACGATTCGATATCCGGTCCGCCGATCGCGATGGACAAGAGCGCCCGCCGTTCTGCAACCGTGTTGGAGAGATAAGAGTCGGCCGATCGATGCGAGACGTAACGCTGCGCGATGCGGCGGTATCGATCCCGCCACGCATCGTCATCACCGGGTTGGTGTTCCACCTTCACCGTGCCGCGCACCACGAGCTTGCGCCACGGAGCGTTCGCTTCATCGATGACCGCGCAGATCCGTGGGTCACGTTGGACATAGGCCCACCAGGCGCTGAGTTCACGCGGGGTGAACCAAAGGCGTCCGTCCTCGGCAATGAACCAAACCGGCACGACCAGCGGCATGCCGGAGCCATCGGTTGTTGCGATCCGCATGAGGTGACCGTCCTCGGCGAGAAATGAGTCGAGGTCCTGCGGAGTGAGTCGAGGCATGTGCGAAGCGTAGACATCGGCCGTCACCGAAACCGTGACGCGAGAGCGAGGCGACGGCGTCGAAACTGCGACAACTAGGTTTTCCGCTGTGCCGCCCTCACCTGTTTCGAATCTCAATTCGTCCGACGGCTCCTCCCCTGCCCAGCGGACGCGATCTATCGGCACGCTGTTTGTAGTCAACGGGTTGGTGTTCTCCAACTTCCTTCCCCGGATTCCTGAAATCCGCGACCAACTTGGAGTAAGCAACACTGGGCTAGGCGTATCGTTATTGGGCGGCGGATTGGGTGGGATCATTGGTTCGTTGGTTGTTGCTCGCGTCTTGCGCACGACCACCACGAAGAACCTCGTCACCGTCGCTGCGAGCGCACTCGCAATCGGGCTGCCGATCATTGCGTTCATGCGCTCGCCGATTGGTTTGCTCATCGCGCTGACTGCCCTCGGGTTCGCCGACACGTTCAACGACATTTCGATGAATGCACAAGGAGTACGCATTCAAGAATTGTTGGGTAGGCCGATCATCCAGCGGCTGCACGGCGGATGGAGCCTCGGCATGTTCGCTGGCACGGGTATCGGTCTCATCGCGGCGGCGGCGGACCTCAGCATCAAAGTGCACTTCGCCTTGGTCGGCGTCGTGATGATCAGCGCTGTTTGGTATGCGCGCCGTCATCTCCTGCCAACGGACCCCACCCCACCGGTGGTCGATTCAGCGCAGCCACGTCAGCGGCTGTTCTCCCCGATCGTCATCGCGATGTCAGCAATGGCAATAGGCGTCGCGTTTCTCGAAGCCACTCCGAACGACTGGAGTTCGGTGACCATGCGAGACGAACTGGGCGTGTTGAAGTGGAACGGCTTGGGGACAGTGGTCTTCGCCGGGTCGATGCTCATCGGCCGGTTGGGCGGCGACCATGCGAGGGTCATGCTTGGCGCAAGGCGTTTCTTGGGTTTGGCCACGGTCTTGGCCGCGCTGGGCGGGCTGATCGTCGTTGTTGCCCAAACCGCAGGCATGGGGTTGCTGGGCTTCGCCTGCTGGGGTCTCGGCGTGTCCGTGATGTTCCCAATGCTCTACGAGATGGCAGCCACGCTTCCGGGCACGTCTGAAGGCGCAGGACTGGGTGCGATGGTGATCGGTCAGCGGTCCGGCTTCATGGCCTGCACGCTTATCGTCGGCACGCTCTCGGATGTGTTTTCGTTGCAGACCGCCATCGCGATCGTTGTAGGAATAGCAATGCTTCTGCTCTTCGGAACGCGCCTCTGGATTCATCCTGCTGGGGCCTGATCAGGGCAGCAACGCAACCAAATTGTCCAACGCCCGTTCCGGCGCTGGCCACGGAAACCCCGGCATGTTCGCTCGGAGCGTGACGTATCCGTGGAGCGCTGCCCAAATCTGCAGTGCGAGGGCCATGGAGTCGGCGTCATAAGCACCGACAGATGCACCGCTGCTTGTCCCGTTCGCTGCTGCGGCCAGCCGAAACAACACTGCAAACGAGGTGGGCAGGTCGCCAGCCATGTCGACGCCGATGAGCTCGCCCGGCAGTAACCCGGAGAAGAGGATCTGGTAACAGCCGATTTGGTCCGACGCAAACGCGATGACGGCCATGCCCACCGAGTGCAGGCGCCGCTTGGCACCGAAGCGAGGGCCAGGGTCGGCAGCTTCCAACGCAGACGCAAACCGGTCGTTGGCCTCGACCAGTGCGGCGATGATCAGGTCGTCACGGTCTGCGAAGTGAAGGTAGATCGACGGGGCCGCGATGCCTACCCGACGCGCAACGGCACGCAAGGTGACTTGGTCAAGGCTTCGTGTTGTGCTCAGCAGATCTATGGCGGCTTGAACGATCTCAGCCTTGAGCCGGCCGCCGTCACCTTGATCTGCACGTGGTCGGCGTGCCGGTGTTGTTTTGCTTGACATAGCTTTCGCCTACGACTGTAATGTACCTAACACTCGTTAGGCACACTTGGACCAGGAGCAATTCCATGAACGCAGGCAATGACGCAGGCAAGGACGCAACTCGTTACATCGCAGGCAACCTTGGGCCGGTGGACCAAGAGCTCACCATCGATGAGTCCCGCCTCTCCGTTACGGGCACCATTCCTGCGCAGCTCAGCGGGCGTTACCTCCGAATCGGCCCCAACCCGGCGCAGCCGATCGACCCCGACAAGCATCACTGGTTCATCGGCGACGGCATGGTGCATGGGCTACGCCTCGATGCAGGACACGCCACGTGGTACCGCAACCGTTATGTGCGCACGCCAACTACCAGCGCTGCGCTCGGCGAGCCCTCGCTCAGCCATTCGATTCGAGAGGGTCGGCCGACCACCGTTGCCAACACCAATGTCATCGGCCACGCCGGGCGAACCTTTGCGCTGGTGGAGGCCGGAGGCGCTCCATGTGAGCTCACCTACGAATTGGACACCATCGGCTGTACAGATTTCGATGGCGCCCTCCCCGCGGCGTTCTCTGCACACCCGAAACGCGACCCCGCTACAAATCGTCTGCACACTGTTGGATATCACTGGGCGCAGGGACCGATGGTGCAGTACATCATCTCGGACCCCTTGGCCGGCATCGAGTTGGTGCAGGACATCGAGATCACGAGCGGCGCCAACCCGATGATGCACGAGCTCTCCATAACGGCCACCAAGGCTGTGCTCTATGACCTGCCATGCGTGTTCGACATCGATT
Source organism: Acidimicrobiia bacterium (assembly GCA_043720595.1). GTDB lineage: Bacteria > Actinomycetota > Acidimicrobiia > Acidimicrobiales > JANYDT01 > JANNBN01. The sequence continues at coordinate 6,558 of JAYSSK010000113.1, read as the reverse complement.
CGGCCATGAATGGTGTTCGACTGCCGTATCGGTGGAAGCCAGAGCTGGGCGCACGCGTCGGCCTGCTCCCCATCAATGGCGGCGAGGTGGTGTGGTGCGAGCTCGATGAACCGTGTTACGTATTCCACAGCTACACCGCGTTCGACGGCCCCAACGGCCAGGTGATCATGGACTGCGTCGTGCACCCGCGCATGTTCCACTCCGATGTACACGGCCCTGACGAAGGCATCCCGACCACGCAGCGTTGGACCATCGATCCGACCACTCGCACCGTGACCCGCCAGTTGTTGCACGATGTTCCGAGCGAGTTCCCCCGCGTTGACGAGCGACTCGTCGGCAGAGAAGCCCGCTACGGCCTCAGCGTCGGAATCGGCAAAGGCTGGGATCACGGCCCGCTGGTCCGAACCGACTTCAAAACCGGCAACGTCGAGACCATCTCGCACGGAGCAGGGCGCGGCACCATGGAAACAGTGTTCATCCCGCGCACTGAAACTTCAGCCGAAGACGACGGATGGTTGATGTCGATGGTCCACGACTCCAATACTCAGCAAACCGACCTGGTCCTCCTCGACGCAGGCGAACCAGCAGGCACGCCTGTGGCAACCGTGCACATCCCAGCCCGTGTGCCCTATGGGTTCCACGGAAACTGGGTGCCAGACCTCTAAATCCTGTCAGCCGGCGATTCCGGTGTGGTTCGTTCCCGGACGGCTACCGTCCGGATCGCTTTGGCCAACTTGGCGGCGTGTGCGCCTCGAAGCATCGAGAGATGGTGCCCACTCGTCCACGTCACCGAAACAGATTGGGCGAACTGGCCCAACCACGTGTAGTCGTGACGCTCGAACGGGTTGTAGTCCTTGCACCGGATGAGAACCACGGCGGGCCGAACTTCTGGCGGGTTGGCACCGACCTCGGCGCAGGCACGCAAAACCACGTCGAACAAGTCGCGATGACCCAGATCGGCCATGCGCTCAGCCAGTTGATGGTCACGCTGCAACGTGGTGTGCCGCACCCGCCAGCCACGCCAAGCACCATACAGATGTCCCACCAAGGATCGGCCGGGATGGTCCGCCAGGTTGCGCGACGCGTCACCAAGCTTGCCAGCCACGCCGGTCGAGACATGCGTGCCAAGAAACGCGTCGAGCAAGACAACAGGCAGCACGGAAAAGCCGCGCTGCGCAAGCAGCGCCGCTGTGCTGACCGCAATGAGGCCGCCGTCGGAATAGCCACCGATCTGCAGCGGTCCACCACCGGCGGATCTGTGCCGATCAGCGATGGCTGCGGCATAGCGATCCGCCATGGCAGCGACTGAAAGGTCTGGGGCATGCACGCCGTCGGTGCCGATCGCTTGCACCCCGACCAGGTTGAAGTCGGGTGCCAACGCGGCTGCAAGTTCTGCGAAGCCGATGACGGTGCCACCCGCGCCGTGCACGAGATACAGCGACGGAGCGGACCGAGCAGGGCGTCCGAAATCCACCAATACCCCGTCGCCGCCTTGTTCGTAGGTGTGCAGACGATCAGCCAGTAGTACTGGTGAACCTGCCTCGGCCAGCAGGCGCAGTGGAAACCGCTGCCCGAACCGCTGGACCAATCGCGCGAACAATTCCACCGCACCGACGGAGTCCCCGCCTGCCGCGAAGAAGTCGTCGTCTGGACCAACTGGTTTGCCGATGACGTCTGCAAACAGGGCAGACAAATGCGCGGTGAGCTGAGCTACCGGCGGCAACCCGTTGCCATTCCGCATGCCGGGGACGGCTCCGTTTCCATGCTCGCGTTCCGAACGCGGGCCGGACCGCTGAACGTCGGGAGGTCCCCCGATCTGTTCGAGCCGGTCGATCAACGCCCTTCGATCAATTTTGCCGGTTGCGGTGAGCGGAAAGCTGGGCACAACATGCCAGTCAGTTGGAAGGTGAGCCGCCGAAAGCAGCGTGGCGCTGTGAGCCCTCACGGCCTGAACCACGCCGTGCGCCGGAGAACCCTCGGTTGCTGGCAACGATGATGTGAAGAATGCAACGAGACGGCGCTCGGGCGACCCGTCTTCACCTACAGCGACCACCGCTGCGCGCTGCACCGCGCCGAAGGACTCGATGGCCGCTTCGACGGCCGAGGTCTCGACCCGATGACCGCGTATCTTGACCTGCCCATCACGACGCCCACCGAACCAGAACACTCCGTCGCCAACGGTGACGAGGTCTCCGGTCTTGTATATCCGAGCCGATCCACCAGCAGCGTTCACCGCTTCCATCACGCTTGGATGGCAGTCACGCGGGTCAACGAAGGAGTGGCTGGTCAGTGACTGGTTGCCGATGTATCCCAAAGCCACATCGTTGCCACCCAACCAAAGTTCGCCTTCTGTCCCGGGCGGAACCACCACACCCTCGGTGTCGACCACAACTGCAATGGTGCCAGGGGTAGCGCGCCCCAGCGCCACCGGCGACCCAGATGCCGAGCCCGCGTGTCCGTTGCATTTGACGTCAAAAGAAAAGGCCCACACCGTTGTCTCGGTGGGGCCGTAGATATTGGTGAGACGCGGCACCCCGGTATCGAGCAGCGATTGTGCAAGAGCGGGGCTAAGCACCTCGCCACCGACCATCAGATGCGACAGCTTCCCAAGCGCTGCACGTTCTACAGGGTCGGCCAAGAAGAGTGATGCTCGTGTCGGTGTGCACTGGAGGTGCGTCACGCCGAATTCGGTTATTGCTCCCGCAACGTCTGGCCCGGTTGCTGTTCGTTCTGGGATGACCACCGTGGCGCCGTTCGTCAGCGCCCATATTAATTCGACGATGACCGGATCGAATGACAGGGTGGTAAGCCACAGCCAAGTTGCACCGTCTCCCGCGAATTGCCTGGCGGATGATCCAACGACGTCGGTCCAGGCGCGGAGGAATGTGCGGAGATTGTCGTGGGTCACCATGACGCCCTTCGGCCGCCCGGTCGACCCGGACGTGAACATCACGTAGGCAAGCCTCGCAGCGGGCTCTTCCTGCGGTGACAGCTCTTGGGCTTCGGAATCGGCCAAGTTGGCCGAGCCGGCCACCAATGCGAATGCGTTCGGAATCACCTTCCAATCGTCAGCGTCGGCAGACAGCGAAACCACCAGTGCACCTGGAACAACTTCCTGCACGGCTTCGATAACGGTGGCTGCGTCACCGGAATCAGCGGGCACCAACACGACCTGTGGCTTGGTGTCCTGCGCCATGGTGCGCGTTCGGGCGATTGGCTGATCTAACGGAAGCGGGACAACGGTGGCCCCGATCTGAAGCAGCGCGAAAACCGAAACCGCTGCCGCATGCGACGCCCCGAGGCATACCGCGACGGCTACGTCTGGCTGAACCCCAAGGTTGGACAACACCTCGGCATACCCATCGACCTTTTCGACGAGCTGCGAATAGGAGACCGGCTCGAAGCCATGCCCGACCAGAGCGCGACGACGGGGGACGGTCGCAGCGACTCGACGAAGCTGCTCGACCAGGTCGACACCCGACGCGCCCGCCTGCGCATCGACGGCACTCATGAGCGGGCTTGGTGCGGAGGTGTAGTCGTTTGGATCGGGTGCGGTGACTTCAGTGGCCACGGGGTCAATTTCAGTCAAGTTTCTCATCAGCCAAGTTCTCACCAGGCTCTGACGTAGGTGCCTTCAGGGTAGCAACACCGAGCGCGTTTACGGTTCGACGAGCGGTGCACCGGTGGCGAACCGGTCGAGGTTGCCGAAAACGGTCCGCAGCGCCTCGGGATCGCCGTCCAGCGTCAATTCTCCGGAGCCTGCTGCGTCGAGGAAAGTTGTGAGCCCACCGACGACTCGACGCAGCAACTCGGCAGTCACGGTCACCCGCACATCGGCGATGGCCGGCGCGACTGGATACGCACTGAGGGCCCGGTTGGAGAGCTCGAGGGTCCAATCCTCGTCGAGATCTGTGAACCGCCAGCCGATGACCACGTGCAAACCACCAACGTCTTCAGACTTCAAGCGAACGCCGATGAGATCGAAAACCTGATCGATGGTGAGCGATCGGAGCATATGACCAGGGATTGAGTTGCCGCGCTGCGGCGGAGGACCTTGACGAAGTTCCATTGCCCCACTCAGGAATGCGTTGCGGAACGTGGCCGACTGGGCCTGATACCCAAGCTGTTCCAGCGTGTCGGCTTGCAACGCTCGGGCCTCGGCGTGGCCTGGCTGAGCGAACACCACGTGATTCAGCACCTCGGCCACCCACCGGTACTCGCCGGCGTCGAACGACAAACGCGCCTTTGCGACAGCAGCGTCTGCCCCACCCATGAACTCCACATATCGCCGACCCACCTCTACCGGTGGCAGTGCGAACAAACGCGTCGGGTTGCCGTCGTACCAGCTGAGGTAGCGCTGGAACACTGCTTTCACGTTATGCACCAGATCGCCGTAGAAACCGCGGGTGTGCATCTGTGCCTGGAACTCTGGTGGGAGTTCGAGATGTTCGGCGATCTCCTGAGGAGTCATCCCATGATTCGCGAACCGCAGTGTCTGGTCGTGCATCCATCGGTATAGGTCGCGCTGCAACACCAGGAACTGCTGCACCTCCTCGTTGCCCCAGCGCGGCCAATGGTGTGATGCAAAGACCAATTCCGCCTGGCGGCCGAAGCTGACGAGCGCCTCGTTGGCGTACTTCGACCACGCCAGGGAGTCACGTACCTTTGCACCGCGGATGGGCACCAGGTTGTGCATCGTATGTGTGCAGTTCTCTGCGGTGCAGAGCCAACCGAAATCCGGGAAGTAGAAGTTCATCTCAGCTGGGGCCTCGGCTTCGGGCGTGAGCTGGAACACGATGCGGATGCCGTCGATCACCATCTCCTGGCCGGTGGACGTGATGTCGTCGGTCGGCGCAATCAGCGTGATGCCAGACGTGGCCAGCCGTTTGCCCAACCCGCAATCGATGTAGCCCTGCGGCGACGCTGGAAGCCGGGATCCGAATTGGTACGAACTCCGACGGTTCATGGCAGGGCCGGCGAGCAAGTTCTCTGACACCGCTTCGTGCAGGAACCCGACAGGTGCAATCACCTTGCATCGACCGGCTTCTACGTCTTCCTCGGTGGTCACACCCAATACGCCGCCGAAATGATCGACATGAGAGTGCGTGTAAATCACTGCTACCACTGGCCGAGCACCCAGGTGTTCGTTCGCCATCTCAAGAGAGACGCGGGCGCTGTCGACGCTGGTCAGCGGATCAATCACGATCCAGCCGGTGTCGCCAGCGATGAACGAGATGTTGGAGATATCGTATCCGCGCACCTGCCACAACCGCGGTGCGACCTCGAAGAGGCCGTGTGCGCGGTTCAGCCGAGCTTGCTCCCACAACGCCGGGTGCACGGTATCCGGTGCCGCTGGGTCTTCGAGGAACGCGAGCTCGTTCACGTCGACGCCGAGAAACCCGTTGACGCCTTCGATGCGACCAGTCAGATGTTGCGCAACCAGCCCACGCATGACCCGCTCTCGATCCGACGTGTCGATGGGACGGGGTGGGGTCCCCAGCACTTGCAGGTCCGCGGCAGCAGCCCGATTCGCAGCGGCGGTGTGTACTGACGCGGGTTTCGGGTTGAGATCCGGTGACATCGGCGCAGCCTAAGGATTTCGCACCACCCGTGCACATGTGAGTGGGTCAGGGTTGTAACGGCGCGCCAGGGCGTCGCAGCGTTGCTGCGCCTGCGCACATGCCGCCGAAGGCGCCGCCAACGCACCGCATAAACACCACAACCCAGCTGGGTTGTCCAGCCGACCCGATTGCACCAGCAACGACGACGCCGATCCCGGTGAACCCCCACAGCACCGTGTGGCTAATCGGCGTAACCGGAAATGCCGCGACGGACTGCGCACGCGTTCCGAACCAGCCCTGGCGTGCATAGGAAGCGAGCAGGAACACCGCGAGAACCGAGAGGCCAACATGCCCTGCATACTGCGCAATTCGAGCGGGGCTCCAACCCCTTCCAGCAAATTGGGCACCTCCCAGCGGACGGCCGAACCACGCATAGTTCCGCGCGGCCCACCCCCAGTCGTGGGTGAACTGGTCGAGCCCCACATGGGACAGCGAGCCCAGCGATGCCCAGATGGTGGAACGAACCAGCCCAAACCGATGCGTTGCCAGGCCCCGATAGGAGGGGAAGTCGAACGTGTTGGCAAGATCGAGGTGCGGAACATGATCGGGAACGACCGGAGCGAGCACACGCGCAACTAGCCAGGCGACAAGCAACGCCAACGGCACACACGCAGCGAGGGCCGCTGGCAGTTCATGCGACCGAACCTCGAACCGAGTGCCGACCAAGACATACGTGAGGTCTGGTGACATGCTGCCAATCATCAGGGCAAGCCCGTCGACAGCGCGTGGCCATCGCCGTGCAATCGGCAGGAGTAAGCCCTGATGGGCAAAAAAAGTGAGCGGCATGAGTTGGGCCAGCGAGGAGCGGAACCGAGACGATTTTCGCTGAAGGAATGTATGCCTACGAAGAACAGCTGAGCATGGAACAACCGACCCGAGAACGAGCCCATTCTGGGCGTTTCTGGGCGAACCGTTCGTTGCCGGGCTGATCGTCGTA
>JAYSSK010000112.1:0-38536 GCA_043720595.1 Acidimicrobiia bacterium | reverse complement strand
TCTACGCGTGGTTGCAATGCAACATCGCCAACGGTCAGGTCGGCCACACCCACTCATGAACATCACCAGCTGGCCGACCTCAGCCATCGCGCCGCGCGCTCGTGTCATCATCGACAACGACCTCAGCGGCGACCCCGACGGGCTGGTACAGCTCGCACATCATCTGCTCAGCCCGTCGGTCGACATCTGCCTGGTGATCGGCTCGCAGTTGCGTGCAGGTGACTCGTGGGACTCGTCTTCGAACACCGCTGACCGGGCTGTGCTGCAGGCCGTCGACGTCGCCCGTCGATGTGGTCGCGGCGATGTCACGATTCTGGCGGGCTCCAACACGTCGCTGACCGATGCCGCAGTCCCCATTCGGAACCAAGCTGCGCTCGGGATCGTTGCCGAGGCAATGCGCAACGACACTGACCTGCCGCTGTTCGTGGCGTGCGGTGCCGGCCTGACAGCAATTGCCAGCGCCTGGCTGATCGAACCTCGAATCGCCGAGCGCCTCACCCTTGTGTGGATCGGTGGGCATGAGCACGAGGGCCTTGCCGAGCCCCCTCCCGGTGGAGCCGATCAGGAGTACAACCTGGGTATCGACCCGATCGCCGGTCGAGTGGTCTTCAACGACTCGAACCTCAACCTCTGGCAGGTGCCGCGCGATGCGTACCGCACCAACATTGCTTCGCGCAGCGAGCTCATCGTGCGCATGGCGGAGCAAAGCGACCTTGGAAGACACTTGTTCGAGGCGCTTGCAGCCGTGGTGGCCAAGGTTTCGGATTTCGAAGTGTCTCTCGGCGAGACCTATGTGTTGGGCGACAGCCCGCTGGTGTTGCTCACGGCGTTATGGACGTCGTTCGAGCCGGGCCCCGCTTCCAGCACGTTTGTCACCATCCCATGCCCGCGCATTGCCGAATCGGGTCTGTACGAGCCCCGCCCAGATGGTAGGCCGCTGCGGGTCTTCCGCTACATCGACAATCGACTGATGTTCGAAGATCTCTACGCAAAGCTCGCCATCCATGGCCGAGCTGGCGCACCGATATAAGTCCACCACTCACCCAAGTTCAATTGAACCATCCAGGACGAGCACCCAATGGTGGACTTTCGGAGCTTAAATGGGGGACCTATTGAACGCTTTGTCCCCGCCAATGCAAGCAGGGCTTATGACCAGGCGCCCGGTCCGGAAAGCGTTCCCCGACGCCACCTTCGCGGCGTGAACGCAATGCCGCGCGGGTAGTCCTCGAACAGCCATCGTCCGAAGTTGGCACTGGTCCACGTGGTGGAACCCGAAATGCCCAGCGCCGCGTTTGCCACCCATTGCTGGTGAATGAGCTTGGTGAGGATGACCGACATGCGATGGTCAGGACCCAGTTCGCGCAGCACTTCGGTTTCGTATTCGCGTGCCGTGGCTGCCGGGTCTGTACGGCCCACAAGAACAGAGCGGGCTGCGGCCATGCCCGTTTGCAGCGCCTGGCCAATTCCCTCGCCGGTAAGGACGTCGCCGGCAAGCGCTGCGTCGCCGACGTACAGCACCCGCCCAGCTGAAAGGGTGGCGTGGTCGATGCCGGCGGGGATGGGCCACGCCTTTGGGTTGCCCTCAGGTTGCGCATCGCCCATCACCGCCCGAATGTGCGGCCGTTCGAGCAGGGAGGCCCAAGTCGCCTTCATGGTCTTGGTGGCAACGTTTGGCGTGCGCTCGATGCCGAACCCGAAGTTGACGGATCCATCTGCCAGCGGGAAGCACCAGGCGTAACCGGGGAGAAGGTCCTTCTCGAACCATACCCACAGGTCCTCGGACTGAGATGTGGTGACGCCGCTGAAGTACTGGCGGTAGGCATGCCATTCGCCGAGGTAAGGGTCTGTCGGACCACCTGTTACCGGCCCGCTGATGTGCTTTCGGAGGGCGGACCACATGCCGTCTGCCCCGATGGCGTACGGGGCGCTGATCTCAAGCGCGCGTACGGTTTCACCGCTGGTTGTTTCGACAGTAAGCGTGACACTGTCGCTGTCCTGGGTAGCGCCGATGAGGGAACGGCCTTCGAGGACGGTGACCCCGTTACGACGCGCCAATTGAACCAGCGCGAAGTCCAGGTCTGTGCGTCGGGCCACTGCAGCAAACCGCCCCTGGTTGCGGGGGAGCGGGAAGTGGGCCACCTTGCCGGACGGGGCCCCAACTCGGACATCGGAAACGTCTTGCCAGCTGGGCACGGTCGTTGGGTCGAGACCCAGCGTTTGCAGCCTTCGCAGGCACCCGGTGGTCAGTCCGTCGCCGCAGCACTTGTCCCGTGGGAACACCGCCTTGTCGATCACCGTGACGGACCGATCGTGGCGGGCCAATGTGATTGCCGCAGCAATTCCAGCAGGGCCTGCGCCAACAATCACGACATCCGGATGCACCGGGTCGACGTTAGCGGCGCGTCAACCCGTATCCGCAACGGCTGTGCGAACGGGTCAACGTTTGACGAACAAGCGGGCGACGGGGTCTTTCACCGGTTCGATCCAGCCTGGTGCCTTGCCGGAAGCGATGTCTGCCGCGATTTGTTTGGCCATCGGAGAGTCCTTCGGCATCAGCGCCCGATTAGCGCCAAGCGTGCGTAGCGACAGCTGCCAACTCGCAGCGGCCTGCTTTCCAGTCACTCGAACGTATTCGTCCATAAATTCATCGCCGTACATGTCGGGTCGTCCGTCGACGAACACAGGCAACTGTTGCAACACGAGCCAGCCGCCGTAGTTGTAGTGGTTGAACACGGTTCCGCCGGGGTTGTCCAGCAGCCATTGCGTCGCAGTCAGCGGGTACAGCGCTGCGCGTGCTGTTGTGTTGCCTCGGGCATTGATCGTGGTTCGGGTGATCGCGACCGATGACACCACGGTGATCGATGCGATGGCGGCAACCATCACCGTACGAAGGTGCGGATCGAACGAGGTCCGTGACCGCCGACCGGCGGGACGGGCGAAACGCTTTGCCCGACGTGTCGCTGTGAGTTCCGAGCCGACTGCAGCGAACACCGGAACCGAGCAGACCACGTACTGGCTGATGTTGCGCATGGATTGCGCGCCGAGGACCGCGAAGGGGACGACGAGACCGATTTCGGTGAGCCCGATGCTGCGGCGGCGAAGGCCAACAGTCACGACCGGCAAAGCCGCAATCAGCAACGCAGCGAACGGCCAGAACTGAGCGTCGGCGTAGTCCGGCCGGAACCACTCGCCCACATAGCGGGTCGACGCATTGTCGCCTAGGTACGTGAACGGGTAGATCAGGCCGTCGATGGTGTTGGGGCTGCAAAGCGACGCGGCAATGCAACCGGCCACGAGGCCCCACACCTGCATGAGTGACCGGGCCGTGGGCGGTTTGGCTCCGAGGGGGAGCAGACGGGGGATCAACCGTTCGCCGGTGGTTCCACACGCGAACACGATCACCATCACGATGCCGAAGATGTAGCCCCCGTGCAGGTTGACCCACAGCGCAACGAGAGGCACCAGGTCCCAAGGTGCGGCGCCGGCGTGTCCAGAAGCCCGGGTCCATCGGTGCATCCGCATACCGACGAACGCGGTGAGTACGAGGGTGAGCATTTGTGGCCTCACGCCCCAGGTATGAATCGTGGAGACTGCGCCCAGGGCAGTGAGCGATGCGGACCAAGCGCGCGATGCGCCCAGGATCCGGCCCGTTCGATGCAGCAGCCCCCATGCAGCGGTGATGATGGCAGCCCACACGATGATCAGCAGCGTGTCGCCACCCACCGACCGGATCCAATGCATCGCCACTTCGGTGAGCCATTCATGGGCAATCCATCTGCGCCCGGGCACACTCCACGAAAACGGGTCAGTTAGGGGAACCCGGCCGTTTTCGATGATCCAGCGTCCCGTTCCGAGATGCCAGCCAAGGTCTGGGTCAACCGCTGGTTGCAACGCCAGCGAGAAGAGCGTTCCGAGAATGCCGACCAAAGCCCAAGCGCTTGCGTCGATGGACTCGCGAACGGGCCGAACTCGGGTCAGCACCACGGCGGTCATTCGGAAGACATCGGTATTCGGGTGGCTCGCCTTGAATTCCAACCCCACTATCCGAGGTGAGCAACCCATTGACCCGGGACTTCGCGTCCTGGGTGAGCCTTCGCGTCCCCCGAGGGTCGTCACTGGGGGGACGCGAAGGCGCGTGGGGGACGCGAAGCCAGGTTCGGGTGCGGGTCGTTTTCTCGGGCCGCTAATTCGTTTCAGATGCTGCTGAGGTCTTGCTACGCTTCGTGTGCTCCGAGCCAACGTCGTCTCGGGACATCCCTCTCCGTGGTCGGGCCCTTTGCCCGCCCCGCTGGTCGATCTCCCGCAAAGGACACGTCTGATGAACGTCTTCGAGGAACTCGGTTCCACCCCTCCCGCCCAGGGCCTCTACGACCCTGCCAATGAGCACGACGCCTGTGGTGTGAGCTTCGTCTGCAACCTCAAGGGCGTTGCGTCTCACGACGTCGTCAGCAAGGGCCTCACGGCGCTGGAGAACATGGAGCATCGCGGTGCCAGCGGTGCCGAGATCAACACCGGCGACGGTGCCGGCATCCTGGTGCAGATGCCGCACGAGTTCTTCTCTGCGGTACTGCCATTCGAGCTACCGGCGCAAGGTGAATACGTCGCTGGCATGGTGTTTCTCCCACGCGATCAGGAGCAGGCAGACCGTGCCGTTGCCCAGATCACCAAGATTGTCGACGCCGAGGGTCTCCGCACGCTTGGGTGGCGGTTCATCACACCAGACGATTCGACCATCGGGCCCACCGCCCGCTCTGCAATGCCGCAGTTCCGACAGCTGTTCCTGCGCGGCATCGACCCATATCTGAAGAACATGGCGCTCGAACGCCGGGCGTACGTGGTGCGCAAGCGCATCGAAAACGAAGTCGCTGGCGTCTACTTTCCAAGCCTCAGCTACCGCACCATCGTCTACAAAGGCATGCTCACCACCGAGCAGCTGCGCCTGTTCTTCGCCGACCTGCGTGACCCACGTTTCGCCAGCGCAATTGCCCTTGTGCACTCGCGGTTCTCCACCAACACGTTCCCCAGCTGGCCGCTCAGCCACCCGTATCGTTACGTCGCTCATAACGGCGAGATCAATACCGTGCAGGGCAATCGCAACTGGATGCGCGCCCGTGAATCGTTGCTCGCCAGCGACACCATTCCCGGTGACCTGAAGCGCTTGTTCCCCATCATCCAGCCCGGCGGGTCGGACTCGGCAAGCTTTGACAACGTTCTCGAACTGCTGCACCTCGGCGGCCGCCCGCTGCACCATGCCGTGTTGATGATGATCCCCGAAGCGTGGGAAAACCACGCCGGCATGAGCCAAGATCTCAAGGCCTTCTACCAATTTCACGCTTCGCTCATGGAGCCGTGGGATGGTCCCGCGTCCATCGCGTTCACTGACGGCACCATGATCGGAGCTGTGCTCGACCGCAACGGTTTGCGTCCCAGCCGGTTCTGGGTCACCTCCGACGATTTGGTGATCATGGCTTCGGAAGTCGGGGTCCTGGACATCGACCCGGCCAACGTCGTGCGCAAAGGTCGCTTGCAGCCTGGCCGCATGTTTCTCGTGGACACTGCGCAGGGTCGCATTGTCGACGACACCGAGATCAAGGATGCTCTGGCCACTGATCATCCGTACGCAGATTGGTTGCACGCAGGCCTGCTCCACATCGATGAGCTGCAGGACCGCGAGCACCAGGTGTACAGCCATGAAAGCGTGCTGCGCCGTCAGCAGGTGTTCGGCTACACCCAGGAAGAGCTCAACATCCTCGTCGCTCCGATGGCCAAGACCGGCCAAGAGGCGCTCGGCTCGATGGGCACCGACACACCAATAGCGGTGCTGTCCAAGCGGCCGCGTCTGTTGTTCGACTACTTCCAACAGCTGTTCGCACAGGTCACAAACCCGCCGCTCGACGCCATCCGTGAAGAGCTTGTTACCAGCCTCGGCAACTCCATCGGCCCAGAAGGCAACCTGCTCAGCCCCGGGCCTGCAAGCTGCCGGCACATCACATTGTCGTCGCCGATCATCGACAACGACGAGCTGGCCAAGCTTGTGCACGTCAATGACGACGGTGACATGCCGGGATTCACCCCGTTCGTTGTTCACGGTCTGTTCCCTGTCGCCGAGGACGGCGAGGGTCTACGCCGAACACTGAACGAGATCCGCGTCAGCGTGTCAGCAGCCATCGAGCAGGGCGCAAAGATCATCGTCCTCAGTGACCGTGATTCCACCGCTGAGTTGGCCCCAATCCCGTCACTTCTTCTGGTCGCAGCGGTGCACCACCACCTCATCCGCGAGAAGACCCGCACCAAGGTGTCAATAATCGTCGAGTCCGGCGACTGCCGCGAAGTTCACCATGCGTGCTTACTTGTTGGTTTCGGAGCCTCGGCCATCAATCCGTACCTGGCGATGGAGTCCATCGAGGACATGATCCGTCAGCACGAGCTTGTCGCCGACCCACGCAAGGCCGTCAAGGCGTACATCAAGGCGATGTCCAAGGGCATCTTGAAGGTCATGTCCAAGATGGGCATCTCTACGGTGTCGTCATACATGGGTGCGCAGGTGTTCGAAACGATCGGCCTCAGCCAGGCATTGGTCGATGAATACTTCACCGGTGTCGTGTCGCGCCTGGGTGGCGTCGACATCGACGTCATCTCGCAAGAGGCCATCGCACGGCACGCAAAGGCGTACCCAACCCGCTCGTCGGCCCGTGCGCACCGAGCCCTTGAGTGGGGCGGTGAGTACCAATGGCGCCGTGAGGGCGAGTACCACCTGTTCAACCCCGACACGGTGTTCAAGCTGCAGCATGCAACCCGGGCCAAGCGTTACGACATTTTCAAGGAGTACACCGCGGCGGTCAACGACCAGGCCCGCAACCTGGCAACCCTGCGCGGCTTGTTCGAGTTCCGCTCTGGGGCTCGGGCGCCGATTTCTATCGACGAGGTCGAGCCAGTCAGCGACATCGTGAAGCGGTTCTCGACCGGGGCCATGAGCTACGGCTCCATTTCGGCCGAAGCGCACGAGACGCTTGCCATCGCCATGAACCGGCTGGGAGCCAAGTCCAATACCGGCGAAGGTGGCGAAGACGCCGAGCGTTTCGTGCCGATGGCCAACGGCGATTCCAAGCGCTCTGCCATCAAGCAGGTTGCATCTGGGCGGTTCGGTGTCACCAGCGAATATCTGATCAACGCGGACGACATCCAGATCAAGATGGCTCAGGGAGCCAAACCCGGTGAAGGCGGTCAGCTGCCCGGTCACAAGGTGTACCCGTGGATCGCCAAGACCCGGCACTCCACACCTGGTGTCGGGCTCATTTCGCCCCCGCCTCACCACGACATCTACTCGATCGAGGACCTTGCGCAACTCATCCACGATCTGAAGAACGCCAACAACCGTGCCCGTGTGCACGTGAAGCTGGTTGCTGAAGTTGGCGTCGGAACGGTGGCTGCCGGTGTGTCCAAGGCTCATGCCGACGTGGTGCTGATCTCCGGTCACGACGGAGGCACTGGTGCCTCGCCGCTTACATCGCTGAAGCACGCCGGTGGACCATGGGAGCTCGGCCTTGCCGAGACCCAGCAGACGCTGTTGCTGAATGGACTGCGTGACCGCATCGTGGTGCAGACCGACGGCCAGCTGAAGACCGGTCGCGACGTCATTGTGGCTGCCCTGTTGGGTGCCGAGGAATTCGGCTTCGCAACGGCTCCGCTTGTTGTCAGCGGCTGCATCATGATGCGCGTCTGCCACCTCGACACCTGCCCCGTGGGTGTGGCCACGCAGAACCCCGAGCTGCGTAAGAAATTCAGCGGTAAGCCCGAGTTCGTTGTGAACTTCTTCGAGTACATCGCTGAAGAAGTACGCGAGCTTATGGCTCAGCTCGGTTTCCGCACGATGGAAGAAATGATCGGCCAGGCAGAGCTGCTGGACACCTCACGTGCGGTCGAGCATTGGAAGACCAGCGGTCTTGATCTATCGCCGATCTTCTATGTGCCATCGCTGCCGGAAGGCACGCCGCGCCGCTGCGTCACCACCCAGGACCATGGCTTGGCGAAGGCGCTCGACAACACGCTCATTGAGCTGTGCGAAGGTGCCCTTGCCGACGGCCGGCCGGTCAACTTGGAACTGCCTATCCGCAACATCAACCGCACGGTCGGCACCATGCTTGGCGCCGAAGTCACTCGCCGTTACGGCGGCCAGGGCCTTCCAGCCGAGACGATCCAGATCCACTTTCGCGGATCTGCGGGCAACAGCTTCGGTGCCTTCGTGCCGTCTGGCATCACGCTTCGGGTCGAGGGCGACTGCAACGACTACGTCGCCAAGGGGTTGTCCGGCGGCACGGTCATCGTGTTCCCAGACCGTGACGCACCGGCGGGTTTTGTTGCCGAGAACAACGTCATCGCAGGCAACGTCATCTTGTACGGCGCAACTGCTGGCAACGTGTTCATCCGCGGGCTGGTGGGCGAGCGCTTCGGCGTGCGCAACTCCGGCGCAACTGCCGTCGTCGAAGGTGTTGGCGACCATGCGTGTGAATACATGACTGGTGGGCGTGTCGTGGTGCTCGGTCGAACCGGCCGCAATTTCGGAGCAGGTATGTCTGGTGGTATGGCGTTTGTCTACGACCCAGCCGGCCGGTTCCCTGCGTCGGTCAATCGGGAGATGGTCGACATCGACCCGTTGTCGCCAGACGACGTCGAGTTCCTGCACGCCACCGTGTCACGCCATCAGCTCGAGACCGGTTCGCCGGTTGCCGCGGCGATCCTTGCCGACTGGGCAGAAGAACAGACCTGTTTCGTGAAGATCATGCCGCAGGACTTCAAGCGAGTGCTGCGGGCCAGTGCTGCTGCCGAGGCAGATGGCCGCAATGTCAACGACGCAATCATGGCTGCAGCTCGGGCGTAGGGCCTGGCCCGTTTCCCGCTTACCAGCCCTACACGACCTTTACACGAGCACAGAAGAAACGAAGAGAAGAGCAGAGGAGACGAACATGGGTGAGATCGGTGGATTCCTTAAACACACGCGTGACACGCCGGAACGTCGGCCGGTGCCGGTGCGGCTGCGTGACTGGAAAGAAGTGTACGAACCCTTTCCAGAGCAGAAACTGAAGACCCAGGCCGGGCGCTGCATGGATTGCGGTATCCCGTTCTGCCACAACGGCTGCCCGCTCGGAAATCTCATCCCAGAGTGGAACGACCTGGTGTACCGCAACGAGTGGCAAAGTGCCATCGAGCGTCTGCACGCCACGAACAACTTCCCAGAGTTCACCGGCCGTCTGTGCCCCGCTCCGTGCGAAGGCGCATGCGTGTTGGGCATCAACGATCAGCCGGTCACCATCAAAAACGTCGAGAACACCATCATCGACCGTGCATGGGACGAGGGCTGGGTCACGCCCGTTCAGGCCGCAGTGAAAACGGGCAAGAAGGTTGCTGTGATCGGGTCTGGACCTGCGGGCTTGGCCGCTGCTCAGCAGCTCACACGTGCCGGGCATACCGTAACGGTGTTCGAGCGTGCCGACCGCATCGGTGGGTTGCTGCGTTACGGCATTCCTGAGTTCAAGATGGAGAAGCGTCTGCTGGACCGTCGCCTTGGTCAGATGCAGGCCGAGGGAACTCGTTTCGTGACCAACGCCAACGTGGGTCAGCCTGGTGGACCAACGGTCAAGGAACTGCAAACCGATTTCGACGCAATCGTGTTGGCCGGCGGTTCCACTGCCGGACGCGATCTGCCAATCCCCGGGCGAGAGTTCACAGGTGTCCATCTGGCGATGGATTACCTGCCGATGGCCAACAAGGTTCAGGCCGGCGACTTCGCCCAGGGCGAGATCGATGCAGAAGGAAAGCGGGTCATCATCATCGGCGGTGGAGACACCGGCGCTGACTGTTTGGGCACGGCACACCGTCAGGGCGCACTCAGCGTCCATCAGTTCGAGATCATGCCGCGACCGCCAGAAGAACGCGCCTCAGACAATCCGTGGCCGCTTTATCCGTTCACATACAAAGTCACATCTGCCCACGAGGAAGGCGGCGAACGCGTCTACTCCGTCACCACCACCGAGTTCGTCGGCGGGGCTGACGGCGAGCTGACCGGCTTGCGTGGCCACGAGGTCGAGCAGAAGTTCACCGAGGGGCGCATGTCGTTCGAAAAGGTCGAGGGGTCCGAGTTCGAGTACCCAGTCGATCTGGTCTTCCTTGCGATGGGCTTCACCGGCCCAGAGCGTGGTGGTTTGCTCGATGAGCTTGGTGTCGCAGTCGACGGCCGCGGCAACGTGGCTCGAACGTCTGAATACGCCACCAGTGTGGAAGGTGTGTTCGTTGCTGGAGACATGGGCCGTGGACAAAGCCTCATCGTTTGGGCTATTGCCGAAGGCCGCAGCGCAGCAGCGGCATGCGATCAATTCCTGATGGGTGAGACCCAGCTGCCAGCACCGATCACGGTGCAGGCGACGCTCGCACCTACTTCTCGCTGAAGCGAAACCCGACGTTCAGCTCGGCCGGTCGTCGGTTTCAAAACGATCGGCGGGTTCAAACAGGCGTTGGTTGGATCGTCGGTCAGTCAGCCGAGGCCCGTAACCGGTGGACCGCCGACGCCGACGTTGCCATCGTCTGGCGGTGATGTCGGTTTCGGCTCGGCCTTGGTTTCGGGTGCTTTGGTGACCTTGGGCTTGGTCGTCTCGGCTTTGGTGGTATCGGCCTCAGCCTTTGTCGGCTGCGGCTTGGCTTTCGTTGTTTCCGACCCGGCCTTTGTTGTTTCCGAACCAGCCTCGACCGGGTTTCTGTCCGGCTCGTCGGTCTGGTCAGTGGAAGGGCGTGTGGTGTCTGCGCCCGGTTTTGTCACCCGTGGCTTCAACGTGGTGGTGGTTGCGCCTGCGGTTGGATTGCCCTTGCAATCCTTGCCTTCGGCCGGGCGATACATGGCACGGGTGCGATCTTTCTTGGTGTTCCCGTCAACGTATGTGCGGAGGCGATAGGTGTAGACGATCTTGCACTGATCCCGCTCCTCGACGACCTGATCTGTGACCTCGCCCTTGACGTAGGGCGTGGAGTACAAACTGACGGTGATTGCCCGCTCGGTGTAGGTCGGCCAGATCAGGATTCCGTATGGGGTGTTGTTGCGGATCTTCAGATCGGGGTCGGGGAAGGACAGTGTTGCTTCGCGGCCGTACGGGTAGCGCGAGATGTACAACGAGTGGGACTGATACTCGACAAGGTCCAAGCCGCCGAAGAACGCAGCGTTGAACATCGTCGTAGCGAACTGGCTGATACCGCCGCCGAAGTTTTCTGCATACACGCCATCCTCGATGACGTGTGCCTTGAAGAAGCCGTTGGACGCGGACCGGGGGCCGATGGTGTCGTTCACCGAGAATGTGTCGCCGGGCTTGATGACAATACCTTTGATGAGATCCGCGATGTGGTGGATGTTCTTCACACGTACTTCGCCAGGGGCGTGTTTCGTGGTGAACGTGGAGATGAGCTGGGTAACCCCGAGTGACTCGACGTCGGCGGTACTGACCTTTGGCTGCACCTCGGCAAGTTGCAATTCGACAATCTGGCCAGAACCGGTTGCGACAGCAGTGTTCAACAAGTCCGCCGCGTCCTCGGTGCAACACCGAAGCCCGATCTCTGCCGGCACAGCCGTCACCGAACCGTCGTCGTTGACCCGCAGCCGCGCATCCTTGGCTGGGCGGCCGACGCTGCCGATGCCATCGGTAATCAACTCCAGCGCTTTGGGCCCATCAAGCTGCAGCGCAACTTCACCGTTGCTAATGGTCGGTGTGACCAACCGCCGCAACTGCTTAGGTGAGATGGTGATCTCTTTGTCGCCGACCCGAACGGCCAAAGGCTTGGACGTCAACTGCACGGCCTTGTCCAGTAAGGCGCTGAGTTCGGCGTCGGTGTAGCGCGAGGGGAGCACGACGCGTTCGACAGGAATTTCGACTGGGTTGGGACCCTCTGGTAACAGCTGTTCGAGCGTGGATGTGATGACAGCAGGCGAAATGCCGAGGCCCGGTTTGCCGGGCTTGATGACGAACTTGTCTCCTCGGATGGCCAGCGTCGGATCGAGCGGCTGCTCGGCCGAAGCAGCGTCGTTGTCTCGGATCACCTGAGCAATGGTCGCTTCGTCGACGGCGACCGGCACCGTTACCGTGGATGTGCCGAAGAACGATCCGAAATACGACCGCACGCGTGACCCGGAGCTCTCGGACCGGCCAATTCGAAGCAGCTCACGCCGTAGGCGATCCTTTTGAATGCTGACGCCCAAGTCTGCGCCCGACACGTTGAACGCACCTTGTGGCGGCACGATCGAAACGTTCATCGTTCGATATCGACCTTCAAGCTGGTCGAGGAACGACTGGAGCGCGTCGGCGTTCATGCCCCCAATGTCTTCGCCTGCCACCACGACGTTGCGTTGCACATGGTTGCGAGACCGTCTCGCATCGATGAGCGATGCGAGAACCAGCATCACAAGCACAGAGAGACCAGCCACCGCCCAGAGCGCTGCCCTCGGCATGCCGTTACGAAAATCTCGGGGCGAGGACCGGGGGGAAGTCATGGGGTTCGGTGCAGGCGGTGCAGGCGGTGCGGTACGGCTGAGATCTGCGCATCGCAGTACCAAGGAAGATCGGAAGGGAAAGCGAGATCGATTTCACATGGTAGCGGTGGCTGAACCAACAGCAGTTGGAACGAAGGCAATTCGCTCTGCTTGGTGAACAGAAGTCACACATCGTGCGCTCCCCAAGTGCCCGTACGCTGGTCAACGGTTGGGCGGTCCCGCATGACCTACTCAGCGCGGGATGGAGTTGACTGCGGCGGTTTCGGTCAGGGTCATCGGGTTGTCGCTTGGTTTCAGGTTCGCGACCCAGGCGGGGAGTTTGCACTGGTAGTAGTTCGGGTTTGGTTGCCCGTTCGTGGTTGCCATTGCTGCACGGTTGCCACCGGTGCCTTGCCAACGCAACGTTCCGTAGGGGAGGTCGATGCGCGGGATCTGGCCGGGCAGCTGATCCCAGAGGGCAGTCGGCTTGTCACGGGTGTAATTGACAGTCGTGAGCTGGTTGAGCGCAGTGTTCCACTGGGCTTTGCGAGCCGGGGTGTTGGCCCATTCGGGCATCGTCACGACCGTGGTCCCTGCGGGGGAGACCCCGGCTGCGATCCGTGCAGCGTTCGGGCCGATGGCGACGACAGCCGCAGGCCCGATACGGGCAAGGGCAGTGCGGAGGATGGCGTGAACAGCTGGGTGATCTGCAGCGGCCTTCACCGCAGCGGCGGGTGAGCTGAGCATGTCGACCGGCAACGTCCGAAGGACTGCGTAACTCTTCGTGAGCCCTGCAGCGCGCAGCCAACCGGTAAGGAACTCCCCGGTTTCACCGCACAACGCCCGACCAAGGAACAGATCATCATGTGAAGCCTGATCGGCAAGCACGACGACTCGTGCCTGATCGAGGCGGCCTCGGTAGACGGGACCGAACCCGAACGACCGGTGTGCAAGCATTCCGAGTGTATTGAAATCGGGCCAGTCAAGTCCCGGTTCACGTCCTGCGAGCAATGCAGAGAACGTGCCGGGGCCCCGGTCGAATTGTGCGAAATCAGTACGTGGCGGTTCGACTGCAACGTCGTCAGGATCGGCGGCGTATCCGGCGTTTGACCCGCCGCTGATCGAATAGCTGACCGTCGTTCCTTTGTTGTTGTACTTGCCCGCGGCAGAAAACAACTGGATCGATTCCTGGTTGTCACGCCGGTTCGATGACGTCCCACCACGTCCAAGGCGCCATGTGGTTCCGAACGGGAAGTCACGAAACGGAATCGGTGCCGAGGAGTAGGTGTATGACCCGGGGGCGGACCGTGTCGCCCCCGGGTCGACTGGTAACCAGTTCCCGGTCGACCAACCGCCGATGTGGTTGAGCGCGTCGATGAACCCTTGTTTGATCTGCGCGACTGATCCGCCGTTTGACGCACCGCCCGGGTGTGGGACACCAACGAAACGGATCCGTGAACCAAGATCGTGGCCGGTTGCATTGTGCAACGCGTTCGGGTCAGCAGTCCCGTCATGCGCCGCGACCCACGTGGCAACCGATTCCTTGGCGGCACGGCCAACCGCAATGACAAGGTCAATGTCCTGGGTGGCGTGCACCAGGTCGAAGATCTGCTGGCGGTGCTGCGCGATCGGCGAATTCAGATGTTGCGCAAGTTTCGGGAACCCGCCCGTGTACTGCCCGTTGATCGGGTACACGAACGTGTTCAAGAACAAATACGACCGGTCGATGCCAATGTGGCGCAACATATGTTGCAACCGTGCCCCGGTGCCACCAGTGAACGACCGGTGAGACAGCGACTCGTCCTGCGCACCTTCTTGCCCGACGATCAAAACCCGTGCGGTATGCGGTGCGGTCCGGCCCCGGTAGAACATCGGGCCGAAATGCCACCGGAACTTCGCTTTGCCGAACGCTTCACCAATGGCGCGGTAGTGAGGAGTCTGCGCGAAGAGTATTGCGAGCGCGTCGGGTGGTCCCGGGTCGAATTCGTCCGGTGTTCCTCTCCCGGTCCACAAGTCATTCCACATGGGTGTGCGTCCTTTTCGAAATTGGGTGGCGGCTTCGTCGGCCGGGCTGTTTCACAGGTGTTCGATGCAGCGTTTGAGGAGGTCGGTGTTGGACTCGAACAAGTCCCGGTAGGTCAAATCGACATGAATACCCCGCACACCGACGTCTTCGATCCCGAGCCCTTCAGCGGCACCGGTGCGCGTCATACGTCTGATCGACATCGACAACCCGAACCCGTCAGGCAACGTCGGCAATACAGTGCCCGCGGCTGCCAACGCAGCTTGCAGGTCAAAGTAACCCCAAACGTTCGCACCGCCAGCACCAGTTGCTTCACCGACCGACACCACCGCACCAATCTGATGGTCGACGAACCCGGCGGCGAACAAGTCACCGCAGCTGTACGTGTTTGCATCCGTCACACACACTGACGGCCCTGGGTAACGGCGGCCGGTGTCGTTACACGCGTCGGCATCAGAAATTGATAAGTGTTGCGAATACTGTTCGCCTGTCTCCATGGCCTGCTGCAACGAATCAGCCCACGGGGCCAAGTCCGGGTTCGTTTCGGCGAGCCGGGCCGTGAGAGGAGTGGCACGTAGCGCGAACCGGGCCGGCACGATCGGGCCATCCGTGAACAGCTGCAGGATTCGTTCACACGCATAGATATTTCCGCCAGGGTTCGCGCGAACATCGATCACGAGACCCCTTTGTGGCAGCAAGCCGATGACCCTGGTGACTTCATCGAGGAATACCTGGTCGTCATCGATGTCAAAACTCCACAACCTGATGTACCCGATCGGCCGCCGCGCAGTGCCGATCACCCTCGCACTCATCACGTCAGGCAACACCGACTCCACAACATCACCCGGAGCCGTTGCCGCAGTTGCTGCAGCCGCCCGGCGCTGCGTGGCAACTGGAGCAACCTTCGCTGTCGATCCGCGATCCGCTTCCCATTTCGCCGGGTTGAACATCAGCTTCTTTGCGAGACGGACACGTTCAGCGCCGCTATGAATCGCACGTACAGCCACAGGTGACCACAGCTCCACACCCTCACGACTCGTGTCGATCGTCCGCCACGTGAACGTGATCGTCCGGGTCTTCCCACCGCCCTCTGGGCGGTAGGTGATGACCACCGCTTCCTCATCGGGTCTCGGCGCGTAACCCAACGCCCGGAACGTCAACGATTCAAGTGCCCGGGCACGACGCGCATCAGGCCGACCACCCGTCTCATGCTCCGCGTGCCGGTCAACAATCCTGGCGAACGAGACAGCGTTCCACGTCAGCAGTTCGACTCCGGCACGGAACTGGTTGTCGCCCACAAACGCCTCCGCAACTTTCGTGACCACAAACCGTGGCGCCGTGTGTGGCCCGTAGGACTCGACGAGGAACGGCAGTCGTGCCACAAGACCCGGGTTCACCGACGCGTTCACGTGCTGGGTATGGGCATCACGCAGCCGGTTGATCACGACCGACAGCTCACGGTGGAACTCTTCCTCCGTCAGCAACGGCACCTGGCGTCGCAACGCCTCCAGCGCCCGCACCGGGTCGTAGCCGTACAGGGCCCGTTTGATTGGTAAGTGTACGTAGACATCGTTGAGCAGGACACCCCACGTGTCGATGACGTCATAGCGTT
This sequence comes from Acidimicrobiia bacterium, assembly GCA_043720595.1. Lineage (GTDB taxonomy): Bacteria > Actinomycetota > Acidimicrobiia > Acidimicrobiales > JANYDT01 > JANNBN01. The sequence continues at coordinate 22,396 of JAYSSK010000112.1, read as the reverse complement.
GCGCCCAGGTTGTTCCGCTGCCGAACTTCGACGTTGTCGGCCGGCGTCGAGCCTGTTTTGCTGCCCGTTTCGCGACGGTTATGGGTTTGCTCGCCGCCGCCGAAGCAGGGCTTCCGGCTGCCGCGGTCGTTGCCTGTGCGGGAGGCGAACGAGGTTGCTGTGTACCGAGTGAAACAGTGGGCGAGTAGGCCATGCCGCGTTGTGCCTGTTCGACACGTTGCGGTACGGCCAGGGGACCCTTAGCGGGCTTCGCTGCGGTCTTTCGAGGTGCTGGGGTCTTTCGGGTGGCGCTCATATCCAATTTGCCAATCCGTCGAGGGTGCCGTTATGAAAGCCTCGCCCGGCAACATCGCTGAGAAAAGTGCCGTCGTGGACGAGAGATGGAATCGGGCCGAAGTTCACTTCCGTGTAGTTCTTCGGAAGCCCTGCGATGGCTTTTGGCCCACCGCCCGGCATGTCGAGCGTCAAGATCAATGGGGCGTCCGGTGCGGTGAGTGGACCTGCGAACGCGTTGCGGCGCGCCTTGGCGCGCTTCACCGTTCCGGCCGGATCGGCGACAACCTCGTCGAGTTCGCCAATGATCGAAGCCCACGACCATGCGACGCTCACCCCGTCAGCGCCCGGCGGTCGTGCAGGAAGCGAAGCAGTGCGTTTGCGTTGGCCGACGGGGACCTCGAACGGGGCGGCAGCTTTACTGGCCGTCATCAGTTCCTTGTCGCCGTAGCGGGCTTCGCCGTTCACGACCACAAGTGCAATGTCATCCTCCGATGCGTTCACCACCCGGGTCCCGACCGTCTGGCTTACGGTCCCGGCGGTAGCACGCAGAACCGTCAAGTCCCCCAATGCTCCGGTGACAATGCGGCCCACCGGGACCCGCCAGCACCGTTCCAACATGTCACCCGGATTCACCGTCACCATGTCGAACAAGTCGTCATCGCTCAGTTGCCAAGGTGTCTGCCCGGGCCCGTTTCGATCAGCGGTCAGCCGGGCAACCTTCAGCTCGCCGAGCAGATTCTTCGTCCCTGATGGACCCCAATCTGAACCGAGACACACCTTCACGCCCTGTTGTCGAGCCGCAGGGATCGCTGTCATGACCCCGTACAGCCATAGGTTCGAAAACGGGGACCATGCAACGGCGCCAGAAACATTGCGCGGCCATTTGGCCCACTGCTGTGCTGTCACCCCGCAGCAATGCACACCAATGAACGTCCGCCCTAACACCCCGGCAAGTCGTGCCGAGTCGAACTGGCTCCCGACAGCGGTGTGAATCCCTTCGGAGCAGTGGTACACGAACCCGATTCCGTTCGCGACTTTCTGACCACGTTTCGCGAGCGCGTCACCTTTCAGTTCGCCGACCGACGATTCGATCGGGTCAGGCCGACCGGGTGACGCACCGTCAGCATCAACGCTGCGTAACGCTCGAGCGTCTCGGCGACTCACCGTCGGCCAACCCTGCTGTGTTGTCGTCCCACCGACGAGCGCCCTGACCTGAATGTATGCGAGCAGTGCCTCGGGTGTTGCGGTTGCCCAGCACGCAGCTGGCCACGTCACATCGCTCTGATAGGACCGTGCGTTCGTCCAATGCTTGTTATGCAGCCAGGGTTCATGGCGGGTCTTTTCCGCCCACAGCCCAATCGTGTTGTAGCCGACATGGTTATGCATGTCGATGAACCCGGGCAGCACCAGGGCGTCGCCGACGTCGACACGGGTCACCCCGTTGAACGCTTGCAGCTCAACCGTCGGCTCGGTCACAGCGGCAACACGCCCGTCTTTGATCCACACCCGTGCGCGTTTCGGTTTCCGTGAAGCCGGCGATGTGTCGGCGAGCGTGACCAGGTTTCCGGTGATGACGATCGAGCCCATCAGGAATCGTCCTGTCCGCTACGCAGCGGCTCCGTGCAGGTGATCATGAGGCCTCGCTTCAGTTCGGCAACCCCGCAGGGGTCACCCGTTGTGTGGATCGTTGTGTGGTGGGTCATGTGGGGTCGACGTCGCCGCGAGCGATGGCGAGCAGCGCTGTAGGTGACGGGACGAAGAAGTACTCGCCGCCGCGTGTCTCAACAAACCGGGTCAGTGTGTTGCAGAAGTACGGCTTGCGATCGTTGGCAGGGTCGTTGTCGATGACAAGGTGCCCGCCACGGTTGCTTCCTGCCGGGGGATGATTTCCTGCGATCGGGTCCTTGCTATTCGCAAGATGGAAGTCGTTCCCATAGTTGACCCACTGCTGCTGGGCGAACTCGAACTGGCGGGCGATGCTCGCGCATAACCCGATAAATATCAGCCCGTGGTCCTGGTCATCAGCACGGTCCTCAGGTTTGCTCGACGTCCCATACGGCATCCCTCTGCGCAGGATACGACGCCGGCTGACTAAGGCGTCAGGGCTCCGGAAGGCACCCTTTGTTCCGAACTCGAGCGTGGAACGCGGGTTCGTTCGTCGAATGTGGGCGTTCATCGGGCACTGTTCGCCGGCAAGGTCTTCGTCGTAGTCGAACGCCATCTGTTGCAACTTCAACCCGTAGTACTCGCGTTCCGCAGCATCCTGAGCCCCCTGCCCGAGGCTGTTGTCGAACCGTCTGCTGTTTGCGTCGAGCAACTGTTCGCGGAACGCGGTTGCACTTGCTTTGGTTGGGAAGTTGACGAGCGGCGCACCGTTCTTCCAGCGGCCGACGAGCTTCGCAGCGAACAGGTCCGCATCGCCATATGTGGCACCCTCGGCTTCGACGAACCGGTCAAAGCTTGCTGTGTTCTGGTGCAGTTTGCGGTAGACGAGAAAGGTCCCGTTCTTCGACAACATCGTCGGGATCGGAGCGGCCGGGTATTCGTCTGCCTCGTCGATGTGGCCGAGCAGAAACTCGCCGGTTGCGAGGGGAACCCAACCGGCAGGTGTCTTCGCCGAATGCTTTGCGACGCGTTTCCCGCCACCTTGGACGTAGTCCTTCACATTGCCCGACTCGCTGAAGAACGGGTCGCTGATCCCGTCAGCGAACCCGAAATGTTCCTTATCGGTCGCGAACCCCTTCGCCTCCAACGCAGCAGCATCCTGAAAAGTTGGCGGTTCCGGATCTGCCCGTCTGCTGTGACCGCCCAGCAACACAACCCCCGTACCCGACGGTGGTGCGGGAGTGTTCGCCGCAACGAGCTGCTCGTCAATCCACGTGGTTCGCTTGGCCAATTCTTCGGCGTTCTTTGCTTGCACCGACACCAGGATGTGGACGCGTTGGATGGTGCCGTCGAGGTCCCATACCGGGTCCCAGTGTGCAGGATCGGACGGTCCGTCATCGCCGAGCAACGCTGCACGCGACCGCATCCCCGACGCGAACTCCTCCGGGAAACTGAGCAATGATTTCTCTGGCACGCCGAGACGGCGCAACCCTTCGAAGCTCAACCCAATGTTCAACGTGACGGGCGGTTTCGCCGTCCCAGCCCCTTGATTTCCGAACCGTGTCCACGGACTGCCAGTCGTCAACGCCGGAAGCAGCAACGCAACGAACCGCCGCCCCGCCTCCTCGTCTCCAACTTGGTAGAGGAAGTAGCGGGCGAGCGGAAACCCGGACCGTCCGAACCCTTTGACGATGTTGCCCTGCACATCGTGCAGATCAATACCGGTCCGGATCTCATAATTGCTCATGGTCGCGCCACCGTGCGCTCGATGGTCTGCAGCAGTTCCGCACCCGGGCGCCATGTGGGAACCCCGGCACTGGCAACCGTGTGCTCTTTCATGAACGCGTTGAATGCGGTGAGTCGTTCTGCATCGGTGAGTGATTGGGCTGCAATGACGAAGTCGGCGAAGTGTTGTTTCACGTGAAGGCCTTTCAACTGGTCAGCGAGCGGTTGATCTGTTGACCCTTGGAACAGCAACGAATTCTTCACACGGCACTTCGTCACGTACGAGGCGAACGTCGCCGTGTCTGTCACCGCCCCGAAACCGACGCACGAGCTGAACAACCCGGTCGCTGTATCTTGTGCATTCGCCCACCAGCCGGAGAGGAACGCGTCGAGCGGCCCGTGAAAGTCGGCGGCCATGACGAGATACGGCGACTGCAGGTGATCGGGTTCACGAACCGGTCGGGCGTGACCGGGGAGAAGGTTCCGAATCAACCGCTTGGTGATCGACTCCTGCGGTCCCTGATCGAATACGTCTTTCAGAATGTAGAAGCGCACGAAATAGGTGTTCGGTACTTGTGCGAACGGGCTCGTCTCATCGCAGGGCAGCTGTGCAAGCTGCGCTCGCAGCGCTGACTCGGCGGAATGGTCGGGAAGTACTCCACCGCCGGAGATCATCGTCTCGGTCTTGATTGGGAACAGTGCAGTGAGCCCTGTCAGGTTCCCCGCAGTGTTCCCCCCGACAACGCCGGGCGTTTGGCCGGTCTTCGGTTTCGCAGCTGCTACCGCGGCTCCAGCTTCGGGTTTCGATGGGCGTGCGGTGGTGTTCATGAGGCTTGGCGTTGCGTGGCGAGATAGGCAAGGCTGACAATCGGCGTTTCGTCCATTGGACTCACGGCGTGTTGGAGGCGGGTCACCATGGCGTCATACGCGACCGTGAAGGCTTCCGGGTTTGTGTGCTGTTGCGCGTGGAGTGCGAAGAGCTCTGTGCGGATGGCGGCTGCCGCTTTCACGTCGTTGCTTGAAGCCAACGGGTACGCGTTGTAGTAGTAATCCGTCTGGACCTGGTTCGCGTTGATGTACCGGTGGAACGGCTCGATCGGTACGGCATTCGGATAGCCGACGTTGAACCACCAGAACAGGTCGAGTCCAGCGTCGATCGTCATCGAAAACGAATCGATGTACTGGTTCCAGCCACCATTGAAGTTCGAAAAGAAGAATTCGTATGCGTACCGAAGATCTTCCTTTTCGTGTTCCCCTTCGAAGTGTGGAAAGTCTTTCGGGCCGATGACAACCCAGCGCGCATAGTGAATCAATGACAAGGTCAGCAGCCCGTTGATCCGCCCCTTCAGAAACCGGCCGATGACCGGGGCACGAATCGCCCAGAAAATCACCCGGTTGATGAACCCGCGGTACTTTACCGGGGTCACGACGTTGATCGCATATGCCTTCCCGGCAATGTTGGACATCGAATCTCTCTTTCAGTCCCAGCGGACCTGGAGCGAATACGGGTACGAGCCGCGATACCGCAACGGTCCCGCTCGTCGAAGGCCGGGACGAGCAACGGCCGCACCGACAATCGCAGCGATCTGTAAACGGTTGATCTGAGCGCCGAAACATTCATGCAGCCCGCACCCGAAACTCATGTACAGCGTGTTCGGTCGCGTCGGATCGAACTTGCTGCGGTCTGTGACGATGGCCGGATCCCACATTGCCCCGATCGTGGCGACCGCCACGGTCGTGCCCTGCTTGATGGTCGTGCGGTGCTTCGTTGTTGCGGCGATATCGGTGTCGTGCACTGCTCGACGCAGGATGACCGGTGCGAACGGGTGGAACCGGAGCGATTCCTCCACATATCCGTGCAGCAGGTCCCAGTCCTCGTTTTGGGCGGCGGTCGCTGCAGCGTTGAGCAGGGTTTGGTGGTCCAGCAGGTAATCAACGACGACCGCAGCGGCCTTCGAGGTGGTGGGTACTGCACCGACGACAATTCCGAGCAGATTGTTGCGAATGTCCACGTCGCTCAATCTGGGTGCGCCGTCGTGCTGTCGGGCGAGTGCGCGGGTAATCGCATCATCCGGCGGGGCGGAACTCGCCCGACGTTCCGCAATTGCGGCATCAATGTGGGTTCGGAGCCGTTCCGCTTTCGTGGTGATTTCTGCGGTCCGTTTGTCGACGGTCCCGGGCGCGAACAGGTAGTCGAAGAGGGCCGTGCACAAATCAACTAGTTCTGCGCGTGGGATCCCACAGATGCCCATGTACTGCTCGGCGACAACATACGGAACTTGTGAAGTGAGCACCTCCACGAGGTTGCAGCCATCATGTGAAGCACTCGCAACAGCCTCGGCCGATGCAGACCTGACAAGCGGGCCGATGACCGTCGCGACTGATGTCGGGTCGAAAATTGCACGCCAGTTCTGCACGTCAGTTTGGTAATCGGGTGAGTCCGCCATCCCGAGAAAAAAATTCTCGCCGCCTGTCACGGTTCGCATCCGTGGTTCGTAGACAACGGCGAACCGGTCGTCTGAATTCAGAACCTCACGAACGTCAGCGGCGGTCGTGACAAGCACCCATTTCCGGTACCGGGTGATGGGATGCCAACGGGCGAGCGTACGAATCAGGAACGGAAGCGACAACTCCAGGCGACGGGTAATCGAGGAACGGACATCCATCGAACCATCACCGCGCCACAACAAACAGCAGGAACAAGCGGTGTCCCGGCAGACACAATCCGTAACAGCAAGTGAATATCAGCATGCGACCTCCGTCGTCGACGAGCTGAATCAATCGGTGTGTAACGCACCGTACTCCTTTCGTTCGGCCTCGTGCACCAAACCACAAAATGGTGCCCTGCAAGTTTCGGAGGAGGGTCTGTCGACAAGAAACAATGTGGGAGTTCGACTTGATCAAACTGCAGTGCCGCGCAGCGGCAATGCTTCGCAGTAGGGTGACGGCCGCGCTGGTTGAGTCTTTTCCGCCGATGGATTCTCAGCGAAGTGACGAGCCGCCCCCGCAGGCGGCTCGTTGCGCGTTTGTACGGGCGTGGAGCGCGTGTGTTCTGCTGGTGTTACGCCTCCGTTCTGCTCCTGGTCCGCGTGCGCAAACCGTTTGTCGTGACGGTGAGGTCCGTTCACAATTGTGTGATCAAGGCACAAATAGAATGGGGTTCTTGCCATTGTGTCTGCAGCCTGTGCAGGCAGCCGTGTGTAGGGCCAGTAGTCAAATGTCGGCGCGTTTCCGATGGAACCTTCATGCTGTGTACGAACCGGCCACACGACTACGCACATGAAGGGACGACTTATGAGTACGACAATTAGCCGACCGATCGAGCTGCTCACCGTTGCCGAACGCTGCGTCTCCCGGCTTGTCATGGAAGGTGCATCGAACGGAGAAATTGCACTCCGCCTCGGTCTGAGCCGCTACACCGTCGAAAGCCACCTCAAGCACGTCTTCGTGAAACTCGACATCACCTCGCGAGTCCAACTCGCCGTACTGGAAAGCGCAGCCCAGTTCGATTTAGACGGTGACAGGCGGTGACCGTGACACATGCTGGCGGTGTGGTCTTTCGTCTTCGAGCTGGCGGTACGGTCGAAGTGTTGATGGTGTCCGCGTTTTCTCAGACCGTCGACGTCGTCGAAGCTTTCCAGCGTGACCGCGCTTCGCTTCGACGCCTCGTAGCGAACATCGGCGAATGTTCCGCAACGTGGTTCAGCACCATGAGGTCGCTACGTGACGAGCGATTCTCGTTTGACTGACGCTCTGTCTGTATCTGAATAGCGGTTCATGATCGCTGGTTCATAGCTGAACATGGGTTCAGTCATGTGCCGATGTCCATTCGCTGCGATCGAACCCGTCATGCCTGTCCCGTGTGCATTCGAGCAGGACCCAGTGATCAACGGTGTTTGTCACTTCCGACAAATGTGGCCAGTCGCGCGAAGCGTGAGATCCTTGTCGCACCGGAAGTCATCTCGAGTTTCGGAACAACCACACGGTCTCCTCGACGCAAGAAAGCTTGACTTGCCAACGCGCTACATGTGACTATTTGCCCATCCCTTTCGTCACGTGATCGAGTACGCAATGACGAAACAACGACGCAAACGACATTCGGCTAGCAAATCAACTCCGCCTCCTGTCTGCGTGATAGTTGGCCTAACCGGTGGCCGCATTGCCGATGATGTTGTATCCGGTCCCGACCAATCAGTGACGTTGAAAGTCCTCGGCACGGATCTCCAACTCACACCTCAACACGTCGTCTCAGACGATGGTATCGAGTGGTATTCGGCGCTCATAGCAGCGTCGGAGGTCGACCGCATCGTGCCAAACGTGCAAGCCCACCCACGGGTCGCATCGGCTTACGTCCAACCACCCGAAGGCCCACCCTCGTAGTTCGGATTTCGCACAGTACAAGCCAACAACCTCACGACGGAGTTCATAATGGCAACGAAACGATCCGCAGCAAAGCAGCCAGCCCCTGTAGCGAAAGCAGCAAAATCGGGGACGGCGCGCAGTCGGGCAACTTCAGACGAAGGCGGTCCGGCGCCAACTCAGTTTGGAAAACCGGAGCTCATTGTCATGATGCACGACGGTGCGGGCCTCCGAGTCGGCCGTGACAGCGTCGCGTCGGCAACCGGGGCGGTGCATCAGCCGCTGACTCGGTTTGCGGCTCGCGCCGGCATCACGATGACGCCATTGTTTGGACCTGAGGATCGTGTTGTTCGCGCGACCGCCGCTGCCAGCCTGACCGCAACCTCCGCACTTCCTGACCTGTCGGTCTTCTATCACGTTGACGCAGAAGTTGGTCGCCTTGAATCGTTCGCTGAAGAACTGCGTGCAATCGGCGAGGTCGCTGCCGCGTACGTCAAACCGCCGGGGGAACCGCCTGTGCTCAACGACATGGTGCCCGATGCGCAAGACGCACCACCTGCGACCCCCGACTTCGATGCACGCCAGATCTATCTGAACGCCGCACCCGCTGGTATCGACGCCCGCTACGCGTGGACGTTCCCGGGAGGTCGTGGGGCCGGCGTGTCGATCATTGACTGTGAATGGGGATGGCGATTCGATCACGAGGACCTCGTCACCACTCAAGGCGGCGTGGTCGTTGGAACAGCCGGAACTGATGCGAACCATGGCACTGCGGTGATTGGCGAAATCAGCGGCGACCGAAACGGGTTCGGCGTCACCGGAATCTGTCCCGACGCAATGATGAGCGCCGCCGCTTTCTCGGGGCCTTCGGCTGCGACTATCCGCTCCGCCGCGGACCGGCTCGTAGCAGGCGATCTCATCCTGTTGGAAATTCACCGTGCTGGACCCCGGCACAGTTTTGCGGGTCGCGCCGACCAGCTTGGGTACATTGCGATCGAATGGTGGCCGGACGATTTCGCAGCGATCGCCTATGCAACTGGTCGCGGCGTCATTGTCGTTGAAGCGGCCGGAAACGGTGCGGAGAACCTCGACGACGCTTTGTACAGCACCCGGCCCGCTATGTTCCCTGCGTCATGGACGAACCCGTTCAACCGGGCGAACCGTGACTGCGGTGCAGTCCTTGTCGGAGCCGGCGCACCTCCCCCGGGGACACACGGGAACAATCACGGCGCTGACCGATCGCGTCTTGGATTCTCCAACTTTGGAGCCTCGGTCGACGCGCAGGCGTGGGGTCGTGAAGTGACCAGCACTGGCTACGGGGACCTCCAGGGCGGCACTGATGCACGCCTGCACTACACGGACCGGTTCTCCGGAACGTCTAGTGCCTCGCCGATCGTCACCGGCGCACTCGGATCCTTGCAAGGTGCGCTCCGCGCAGCAGGCCGACCCGCGATGACCCCCGCAACAGCGCGCAACTGGTTGCGTGCGACAGGTTCAGCGCAGCAAGACGAACCGGGGCGTCCGGCAACGCAACGGATCGGGAACCGACCGAACCTGAGACAGCTGATCAATGCGCATGTCAAAGGGTTCGTCGTTGCGGACAAGGTCAAAGACGTCAAGATCGAAAAGATTGAGATCAAGGAGATCAAAGAACCGAAGGAACGCAAAGAACTGAAGGAGGTCAAAGACTTCAAAGAGAAGGAACGCAAAGAGTTCAAAGAGGTCAAAGAGTTCAAGGAGAAGGAACGCAAGGAATTCAAAGAACGTAAGGAGTTCAAGGAAGGCAAGGAAACGAAAGAGTTCAAGGAGTTCAAGGAGATCCGTGAGAACAAGCTCGTTGAGAACAAGATCGTTGAGCACAAGGCGTTCGAGATCGGAGATCAGAAGCTTGCCGAAATCGATGACCGGTTCAGGGGCGGCGGCGGTCCCGCTCCGGATGACGTGGACGCCCGGCTGGGGGAGCTGGAGCAGCAGGTGACGGCGCTGACGCACTTCATCGTCAGCGAACTCCGGCCCGATCTCAGCAGCGGTGCGCTGACCCGCGAACCCGACCTGTGGAATTCAGCGGACGCGGCGAAAGCGTCTAAGGACACGAAGGACAAAGAACAGCTCGCCGAACAATGACCGCCACTCCCAACGCGACCATCGTCGGTTCCTCGCAGCGCGCCCCGCATCCTGATGCGCCACCTGTCATCAGGTGGATGGTCCTGTGTGGCGCGGCGGATGAATCAGGCAGATGGTTACGCGACGGGCTCAGAGTTCGTGGCCTGCACGACGTGGAACTCGTCAGCGTCGACGAACTCGTCTACAGCCCGTCGCTCACACACCGGGTCTCCACCGACACGGTTGCGACAGAGATCCACCTGTGGGACGGCCGCGTCATTGGATCGGAGCTGCGCGGGGTAGTGAATCGGGCAACGTTCCTTCCACTCGAACACCTCGACAAGGTTGGCGAACCCGACCGAAGTTACGCAACCCAAGAGCTGTACGCGTTGTTCGCAAGCGTCCTGTTCGGGCTACCAGGCCGGATCGTCAACCGCGGCGGCCCATGCGGGCTGTCAGGCCCGACACCGCACCACGCGCAATGGTGTGTCGCAGCAAGCCGAGCGGGCCTCACGGTGGCCCACACCCGATACCCCGGCACTGACACCGCACAACGGCGCCTCTCGTCGCGTTGTCAGGTGCTGGTCGTCGGGGCGGCAACCATTGCTCTGCACAGTTCCGGTTCGGGTTCGGAGGCTGGTTCGAGGTCTGCTGTGGGTTCGGGTGTTCCGCCCGAGGTTGCCGACGGGTGCCGGCGACTTGCTGCGTCACAGGGCGTCGAAGTGCTCCAAGTCGACTTTGACGACGCAGAGCAGTGGATGTTCGTCGGGGCAGAGGTGCACCCTGATCTGCGTCGTGGCGGAGACCAAGTCCTCGACGCGCTCGTCGCCTACCTCGCGCCTGGGGTTTCGACATGATTCTCGTGGCCGGAATCCCGACCGAACCGCCAGTCGAATCGGTCATCGACGCATTGCAGGATTGCCATGCCGACTTCATTGTGTGGAATCAGCGGCTCTTCGACGACACCGACCTCTCGTTCTCGATCGACGAACACGGTCGAGTTGACGGTGAGCTTCGTATCGACAGGAGACGCTGGCCGTTGCATCAGATCACCGCGATCTACGCCCGGCTGATGGATGACCGTCAACTCCCAGAACTGGGCAACGAACCACCAGATTCGCACCGCCGACGGACGTGCCGCACGTTGAACGACCAACTCGCGACATGGCTCAACGTGACACCGTCGCTTGTCATCAACCGCAACGCCGCTATGACATCGAACGCCTCAAAGCCCTACCAGGCACAACTGATCACCGCCCACGGGTTCCGCACCCCGGACACGCTCGTCACGAACGACCCTGCACGCGCACGAGAGTTCATCGACCTGCATACCGACGTGATCTACAAATCAATCAGCGGCGTACGTTCCATCGTGCAACCCGTCACCGACACCGAACTACGGCGGCTCGAACATATCCGTCTCTGTGCCGTGCAGTTCCAAGCACTCGTACAGGGGGTCGACGTGCGCGTCCACGTCGTCGGGTCACACGTGTTCGCGACCGAGATCCGAAGTGCCGCAACCGACTACCGCTACGCGATCCGTCAAACGAATGAACCACCGGAGATGCGCTCCGTTGAACTACCGGTTGACATCGAGCGGCAGTGTGTGGAGCTCACCGCTAGCCTCGGGCTCGAATTCTCCGGTATTGACCTGTCCTTCAGCGAACAAGGCCCCGTGTACTGCTTCGAAGTGAACCCCAGCCCCGGCTTCAGCTACTTCGAGTCCTTCACGGGACAACCAATCGCAGCAGGAGTGGCGCAGCACCTGGTCGGCGCTGCTGCGCAGGACTGACGGTTGTTGCTGGTTCGTTCGTCATTGCGACTGATGGGTGAGTTTGAGCCATCAAAGCCGAGATCACGATGACCGCTCCGAGAACGGTGTAGGCGAGGCTGAGTGCGAGCCGGGGCCGCTGTGGCAGGCATCGTTCGACGATGATCAGTGCTGTCACGACGGCGACGGTCGCGGTGGTGGGGTGGAGGGCTGTGAGGACCATTGCGGGAATGCAGACCGTGACGCACGCGATCGCGACCTGGCCCGCAAGCCGGGTCGTGTCACGGTACGGGGTTGCCCGGCGGATCGGCTGGCTGCGAACGCAGCGTTGCATGGCACGGTCACGTCCACGGCCGGTTTGGGAGGCGATACACCACGCCGACGCAACCAGCACACCAGTCGCGGTCGATGTGGTTGCAACGAACGCTTCAGTTCCGGCGTGAATGGCGACCGAGGCGACTACCCAACAGCTGATGTACACGCCGTACGCGACGCTCACTGTCCGCATTGACTGGCGGTGGAAGGTGGCCCGTTCGACGTAGCGGCACAATCCAATCGAGAAGATGCTCATCATCGCAACGGTCATGATCAGCGCGTTGCGCACATGCGCGCCGTGCGCACCCGACCCTGCGAGTCGTTTTGAATTGGTGGTTGCGAGCAGCGCAACCCACCCCACGATTGCAGCACCCCACGGCAGCTTGGCGGCGAACGACGGTACGCCCGATCGGTCCCATGCCAGATGGCGAACCCTCACCGCTCTGGTGTTGCCCCCTACCCCGGTCACGGTTGTCACAGTCGCAGCGTGCAGCGACATGTGCACGTCATCCTGTGTGCACTGCAATTGTGCCGACAGAGACCGGTGCTACCGCTGCGGCTGCCGTCGCATCGTCGTCACTGTCGTCAGGGTTGTCGGGGTCGAGTGGGAGCAGCTCAACGTTGAGCTCAGTCACGTCGCCGGTCACACGGAACCGGTCGACGACGTCGGTGATGTCGAACCGGTAACGCAACGGTTGCGGGGCAGGCGAACCAGCAGCAGTGGAATGCTCGATGCCGAACAGAGACACCAAACCAACCCGGTGCGATTCGAGCGTCGCTTCGTTACGGTCCACTGGAAGGTTCACGTAGACCCCGTAGACGACGCCCGGGTTAGCTGCCCCTTCGATATCGGCCAGTTCAAGAATGACACGGCGGTCGCTGCCACCACTTCCGGCCGCAGCAGCTGCGGTGGTGGTTCCAGCGGTCGGGTCGAGTGCAACGATTGTTTGGGCGCCGCCACGTCCAAGCTGCACGCGGGTGTCGGATCGGCCGATCATCTTCGGACGGGGACGGCGGGTCATGGCAGCTGGACCTCCAGGCGGCAGCGCAGCGACCGCCGGAATCGAATCGTAGGTGTAGTCAAGCTGGGCGACGGTATCGACAACATTCTCGGGTCGCATCTTCACGATCATCCCGGTCGCGGTGCGCAGTCTGAATGTCCTGCGTCGCCATGTCAGCGGGGTCGGGTTCGTGCCACCGTTGACCCGCCACGTTTCCCACAACCGGTCAATGTTGGCGTGGTGCAGCCAGAAGATCGGATCAAGCGCCGCTGTATCAGGGTCAGTCATCAAACCGCCGGTGCCGCCGATGACGACATGCATGATGTTGTGCGGCTGGTTTTCAAGTAGGCCAGGTGCAGGCCCGAAGTGTGCGAACCCAGTCGCAGGGCCACCGAAGCCGACCGGGAACCCCGAAGACGGAGTGGTGAATACTGTCGAAGTCATTGCGGTAGTTGATGACGTGTTCACCGGGTTGATCTGTGCGCCGTTGTTGATGCTGTTCGCACCGGTTCCGCCTCTGCGCTGTGCGACGAACAACGGGTTCGTAGTGTTGTCGGGTAACGTCGGGCGGCGAAATGCTGCTGGTAACGTGTTCGCCGGACTGGGGCCGCTGTAGTCCCAATACGGGAGCGCCCAATCGGCCGGGCCACCATTCGCGATCACTGCGGCACGGACGATTTCTTCGAACGTGGCGAGGTACATGCGATGCCATGGCAGGAAGTACCAGGTGGAATGCTGGCACGAGTTCCACGGTGCACCAGGCGGCGGGGTCGTCGCTGCCAGCCCGTGGATCGCTGCCTGATAGCGCCAACTCGTTGGGTCGCTCAGCGGACGTGACTGCAACGTCTTCACCGCTTTCGCGTACGCAAGCACGACGGGGTGCCACGGGTTTGCCACTGTCGACATCGACCAGATGCTGCGCCGAACAAACGTCATGGGGGCTCCTTTTGCGAAGGGTGGCTCGCTGCCGTGGAAAGAGCCACCGAGGCGCTGTTCGCGTGGAGGCCTTTACTGACCACTATCGGGAGGTTGAAACCCAACCGCATCCCCGAGTTCAGGGATGCGGCCGGTAATTTCGAAACGGTAACGAAACCCTTTGCTGCTTTCACCGGCTGGCGAACGGGTACACGGCATGTGCTGTTCGTCGACGATCCTGACCGATTTGTGACAGCCCGCCCACGGAGATGGCAGGAGTGAACAGCTGATCGAGTTGGCTTTTTCGCAACGTTGGTTGCTGAGAGTCAAGGTTGGTTGTTGGTCGCGGGGTTTTTGGTTCCCGGTTTGATCCGTGGGTCGAAGCGCGTGATCTCGTCGAGTTGCTCACCCATGGTTTTGATGATCGCGTCGAAACAAACTTTGCCGTGCGCGGCGTTTGCGCCGGTGGGATCGCCGATCATGCCGAGGGGCAGGGCGCCGAGGGCAACATCGTCGGGGTGGTCGAAGTCGTTGGACAACCAGCCGAACGCAACGCTGCCGCCGAACCGGACATGGCGGTTGTCAGCCAGGTGTTCGGGGACTCGGCGCACGGCAGTTGACAGGTCAACCAGGTCAGGCCGCACGTGCATCATGAGCGACGTCTCGTCGTGCCCGGCATGAATGCTCATCCCCATTTCGTTGCCCTCGTCGGTTGCCATCCATGGGTGCATCAGGAACGTACGTAAGCCGTGGCGCAAGCGGATGTCCCGGAGCGCAACTTGCAGCAGCGCCGAGTTTCCGCCGTGTGCGTTGACGAACACCAGCGTGCGCGCCGGGGTGAGCGTGAGGGACCGCGCGAGGTCATCAAGGATGGACAGCATTGTGTTGGCCGATAGCCAGAACGTGCCAGGTGCCCATGCGTGCTCGTTTGACTTCGTGAACGGCAGCGTCGGAAGCTGCCAAAGATCGAGTTGATCGCCGAACGTAGCCACCGCAGCCGTAGTGGTGGCGTCTGCCAAAACAAGGTCCGTCGAAACGGGGAGATGCGGGCCGTGCGCTTCAATCGCACCAAGGCCAAGCACCACCACGCTTTCAGGCCTGAGGCGCTCGTGAAGCGTGTGGGCAGCGTGATCAGGAAGGAACCGGGAATCAGCCATCGATTGAAGGGTACTGGCCACCCGTGTCTGATGGGTTGCTCCACCCTCCGTCGGTGCGAGACTGGGCGAATGCAGGCCAATGGATCCACCGGCGTCGTCATCATCGGTGGTGGTCACAATGGGTTGATTTGTGCGACCTACCTCGCCAAGGCCGGCCTCGATGTCACGGTCATCGAAGCTCGTTCGACGGTGGGGGGCAACGCGTCGACCGAAACGGCGCTCGAAGGTGCTCGGTTCAACATCTGCAACTGCGACCACACCATGATTCGCAGCACGCCGATCATCGAAGAACTTGGTCTCAGCGGCCATGGCCTGCGCTACGTCGACTCCGAACTCACCCAGGTCAATGTGAATTGGGATGGTGGGCCGGCTTGGTACCTGTTCCACGATCTCGAGCGGACCGTTGATTCCATTCGCCACAGCTATCCGGCAGACGCCGAGAACTACCGACGGTATGTCGCTACGGCGACATCGATCGTGAAGACGGTCATCGACGTTGCAAACGCAACGCCAACCCCTGGGGCGATCGCGTCAAAGGTGATGCGTCGGCCGAAGGGCGCTTCCGCGCTGATGTCGTGGTCGCGTCGCAGCGTTGGCGACGTGATGCGTTCGTACTTCGCCACAGAAGCGCTTCGTGGCCCCGCGGTTACAACCGGTCCAGCGGTGTGGGGCCTCGCTCCCGAGACCCCCGGTACTGGGCTTGGTGCAACCACCTATGCGCTCCGTCATGAGGTGCTGTCGGGGCGTCCGGTCGGCGGAAGCGGGGCACTGCCCGATGCCATCAGCGCTGCGTTGACCCAAGCCGGTGGGAGGGTTCTCTGCAACACCCGGGTGACGCAGATCCTGTGCGAAGGAGACCATGTCGTAGGTGTACGTACGGACATCGGCGACGAAATCCGTGCCGCTATTGTGGTGTGCTCAGCGGACCCGCGAGCTGCTTTGGTGGAGTGGTTGCACGACGCGCCGCCGCAGTCCGCTGCGCTGGTCGAGCGTTACCGTGCGCAACCGAGCCATGACGGATACGAGTCCAAGGTCGACGCGGTGATCAATGGCCGCTACCGGTTTCGTGCGGTTGATGATGTGGGTCTCGCTGCCGCCGGCCTGACCGCCGAAGACACCGCCCACGCCACAACGATCGTGTCGTTGAGCCTGGCTGACATCGGTGCAGCGCATGAGCTGAAGCAGCACGGGCGTATCGCCGAGCGGCCGATGTTCTTTGCGAACACACCGTCGGTGAAGGATCGGTCTGTGGCTGCCGGTCTCGGTGCGACGCAAGACATCTTCAGCATGGAGATTCTGTGGACGCCCTATGGGCTAAAGGGTGGCTGGGAGACGAGCACCGAGCCACAGCGATGGATACAACGCTTCGGCGACCTGGTCGACTCCGACGGCTTCTCTTCGTTCGCCGATTCGGTTGACCGCTGGCGTCTGATGGGGCCGCGTGAGTACGAGGCTCAATTCTCGATGGTTCGCGGGTACGCGCTTTCGTTCGCTGGTACGCCAATCACGACCCTGCTCGGCAAAGACCCCGAGCTCACCCGATATGAAACGCCCGTGCGAGGCCTGTTCCTCACCGGCGCAGCCACCTTTCCCGGCGCGGGCATCTGGGGTGCGTCGGGCCGCAATGCAGCTGCGGCAATCCTGCGGTCAGATGGCCGAAGTGCAAAGGCGAGGGCTGCAGCCCGAAGCTAAACCGGACAGACGCGCGCAACTTGGCACGCACATACGCGCAACTTGGCCAAAACCGGCGGTTCGCTTGCCCGAAAGTACCAAGTTGTGTGGGTTGTGGGCCTGAGTTGTGTGGGTTTCTGGCGTGAGTTGTGACGCGGAACGTCCCGGGCCGAAACCCGGGACGAGGCATGCGGTTCTGCAAATGCGCCGGGAATCCGGCGCAATCAAATCAAGGGAGTTTGATGCTCGGATCGATGAATTCGTTGGTGACGATGTCGGCTGCGGTAAGTGCTGCGTTGACCTCGCCGCCTTCCTTCTCGTAGATCGGCAGCGCCTTCTTGATGAATGCATCGACCCGGGCGGTGTCGAACGAGCCGAGTGTGCCGTCTGGGCTGTTGGCAACCAAGCCGTCCTTCAGCTGGTACTCGACCGAAGCTGTGGCCTGGCTCGCGGTGTAGACCCAACCAGTGTTGTACTTCGTGACGAGATCAAGGATCAGCGTGTTGGCAGCTGCTGGGTCTGCGACGAAGTCACGTGTTGCACGCTGCACAACAGGAACCAACGCTTTGAAGCATTCCTTGTTGGCATCGAAGTCAGCGGTACGAACTGCGAGTGCAGCTGCGTAGGCGTCCCAGCCTGCATCGTGAACCAGCTGGTAGGCGACAGGCTTACCCCACTCCTTCAGTTCCTTCTCGTAGAAGTACGGCTCGGCCGAAGCGAAGCCCTGCTGAGCTGACTTGCCGTTGTCGGCGACCCATGCCGAAGGCTCGCCCTTGTAGGAACCGTCGATCTGGTCCTGGTTGATGATGCCGGCACCGACGAGGTAGCTGAGATACGCAGCTGCGCCGAACACGCGGATCTTGGTGTCCTTCGGCAGGTCGGCGATGGTTTTGGCGTCGGGGTACTTCTCTGGGTCCCACATGATGATCTGTGGGTTCTTGTTGAGCGGGGCAACGATGGCCTTGGTCGGGAACTTGGTGTATCCGGCGACAGCGTCGTCGTTGGCTACGTAGGCCAAGAAGATGCTTTGGTCTTTGTACATCGTGGAGATGGGGGACTCGAAGCCAATTGCAGGACCGCCGACGCGAATCTCAAGCTTCACACCGGTGTCGGTGGTGCCATCCATCAGCGGGCCAGTGACGCGCTTTTTGTCGGTGTCGATGGTTGGATTGGCGCCGACCATCTGGTAAATGGCTCCGTGCTCGGCCTCAGGGTTCCAGTCGGTCTGGATGCTGATGGTGCCCGGACACACGCTGGCGAGCGAGGCACCGGCTGCTGCTGCGGCGACCGTGGTCTCTGCTGCGGCTGCGACGGTGGTGTCGGTTGCAGGCTCGGCAGGTGTAGTTTCGGCTGGTGTGGTCTCTGCAACCGCTTCGGTAACAGGGGCCTCGGTGGCAACCGTCGTGTCGACGGTCTCGGCGGCATCGCTGCCACAGGCTGCGAGGAACAATGCCCCGGCCAGTGGCAGAGCCAGCAGTGCTGACTTCTTCATCAAGTGGTCTCCTTGGAGTGTGGTGGTGTGGTGCTGGTGGTGGTGCTGGGTGTGAGGGAGGAAATTCGGGTGAGGCTGGTAATTTAGGTGAAGCCGGGCGGCGCGAGTGTTGCGGTGGAGCGCCCGTCAGCGCTTGGTGGTGTTCCAGCGGCCCACAAAGACACGCTCGAGGACAGCGAAGAACGCAAAGAAGGCAAGGCCGAGCACTGCGGCCATGACAATGCATGCCCACGTGGCTGGCCCGTTGAGCCGTGAGTTGTAGACGTCGACCTGCTGGCCCAAGCCGGCTTCGCCCGCCCGGAAGAAGACATCGCCAACGATGGCACCGATGACGGCCAGGCCAGCAGAGATGCGAAACCCGGCGAACACTGCAGGCGAAGCTGCTGGCAATTGCAGTTTCGTCAGCCGGGTCCATCGGCTTGCCCCGTGAAGTGTGAACAAGTCGTGGAAACCATGGTCGACACCTGTGATGCCGAACAGCGTGTTGGACAGGATGGGGAAGATGGTGATGATCACCGTGACCAGGATGCGCGGTGCCTGGCTATAGCCCATTACCGCGCCGATGAGCGGCGAGACAGTGAGGATAGGGATGGCCTGCAGCGCAACGAGATATGGCCACAACGAGAACTCGAGCCATTTGGCCATGCTCATGACTACGGCGGTGAGAATGCCCAGGACAATTGCGATGGTCAACCCGATCACGGCAACTTTGATGTCGAGCCACGTGGCTTTGAAGATTGCGTTGCGGATGACCGGGACACCGTCGTTGGTCTTGAACAGGAACGCCTTGGTGATGATTCGATGGGGTGGCGGCAGCACGAACCGTTTGTACGGTGCGAGCAACAGCCGAGCGCCGTACCAGATGCCCATCACAATGCCGAAGACGACAACAGGGCCGATGACCTTGATGGGCCGGAATGGTTCTTTGGTGGCTTGTGGCGCGTCGCGTTCGACGGGCACAATCTCAGTCAGCGTTTGGACGTCGGTCACCTGGCACCGCCGGCCGTGACGGGTGCCGCCGAAGCAGTTGTGGAAGGGCTGTGGGTTGCTGATGACCGTGGTGCGTACGCCGAGTGCAGAGCCTCGTTGACCGCACCGGTGAGCCGGGCGAACTCTGGCGTGTAACGGATGGAGTCGGTGCGGGGATACTCGAACGGAACGTTGAACTCGGCGATGAGACGGCCGGGACGGGCAGACATCACCAGCACCCGGGTCGACAGGTAGACCGCTTCGGAAATGGAGTGTGTGATGAACAGGCCAGCGAACTGGTTGCGCACGAACAACTGCATCAGCTCGGTGTTCAACCGGTCACGCGTGATCTCGTCGATTGCTCCGAACGGCTCGTCGAACAGGAAAACTTTGGGGTTGAGCGTGAGCGACCGGGCCAACGACGCCCGCATTTTCATGCCGCCGGACAGCGACTTGGGGAACTTCTTTTCGGAACCCTTCAGCCCAACCAGCTCGATCGCTTCGGCCGCAAGCCGCGCTGCTTCGGCTTTGGGCATTTTGTGCAGCTCGGCGAACAGCTCGACATTGCGCTGCACCGTTCGGAAAGGCAGCAGGGTGGCGTCTTGGAACACGTACCCGATGGACTTGCGATCGACGTCGATGGTGCCGCCGGTGATGTCCATCAGGCCCGATGCCATCTTGAGCAACGTGGACTTCCCGCAGCCCGATGGGCCGATGATCGAAACAAACTCGCCGGGCGCCACCGAGAACGAGACGTTGTCGACCGCGTGCGTTCCATCAGGAAAGACGCGGGAGACGTCGTTGAAGCTGATCTGCGGGACAGACATCTGTGACACCTTACGCAATCGTGAACCCCCCTGCCGCTGGCCCTGGGGGCTGTTCATACTCTCGTCACAAACGATTCGGAACCACCACAACAGGTTGTGAAGCGAAACGGGACGACCGACCAATTCAAACCGACGGAATTGGTTTTCCCCTATTCAACGTCGCTACCGGACTCTGCCTCGGCGGATCCACGACGCCCACCCTTGAAAAGTGCGCCGCAGGACCCCTTCCGAGCAGCCAGCTTTGGTACGACGCCCATTCCTCCAACTTCCCGACTAATCTGATCCAGGCCCGAGGTATAGTCCTAGCTGCGCATTTGGCCCAGTCCGTTGACGGGGACACCTCTTGGGTGCAATACAAGTCTGTGGCGGAGCAATTCACACGCCGCTATCCGAATATCACGGTGTTCTTTACAAGCGGGCCGATGTTGTGAACACAAACTCACTTGTGCTTCCCTCCATTGCCCGTTTCGATGGGCTCGGCGGATTCGGTGTGATCGATCCTGAGACCGCCAACGTCATTCGACTCAACGACGGATTCCAATATGCGCACACCGGACCGATTGTCGATTTCTGCTTCGACCGTCAGGGAGTGTTTTGGCCGACCGCAGCCAGCACGTGCTTCGTTTGGACCGTCTAGGGACCGTAGACGGACAGTTTGATCTAGAGAATGACTGCCAGTTCGTTGCTTTCGCGGGGCCCGAACTCGTGGCAGTTCAGGGGTCGGATGCTGACACGAACGAAAACTGCGTTGAACTTCTTGACCGTCACTCAGGACTTCGGCGTCATCAAACTCCCGCGGGGCAATACGTCGTGGGAGCGGAGTCCGGCCCGCAGGGTATCGCTCTTGCGACCTGGTCGTCGGGAGGTGTTGCAACGCTGTCAGTTTGGACGCCGAATATGTCTGTCAGGTGCGATTTCGATCAAGACGATCCTGGAACGTTTCGGTTCAGTTACGACCTACTTTGCTTGCGCGGGGTGGTCGCTGAATGCTCTCAAGATTCAGTCAGGCTCAGCGACTTCGACGAAGCCTTCACCCAACGATGGTTGAAGGTGATACCCCGACTCGGATCGTCCACAGTCGAGGTGCTTGTTGCCCAACAATCAGTAATTCTCCTCTTCGACACGGAGGTGAAATTCTTCGATCTCGGATCAGGCGAGGGCCTGGGACGTTCCACCCTCTCCATGGCCCCCAAACTGCTGTGTCGGCTCGAAACTCCCGGGCTGTTGCCTCTCGCATGGACCGGATCGGCTCTTGTCCCGATCACCGACATCGTGTTGGATAGCCAGAGCCAACAGGTCGCCAACCTGCTGCAGCGAAGTTAGGTCCCGTCAGATGCTTTCGTGCTGTGCGTTTCTGTGCCTATTGCCGTTTGTGCTTCGAAGGTAGCGCTAGCGGCACTCGGCCGAGGTCAGGTCCCGAATCAGCCGACGACGACACGGCCCGGTGGTTGTTGAAGTTCAGAACACTCAAGGCTTCTCACGCAGATTCGTGCTCGTCGTTTTCCGATTGTGCGGTAAATGATCCGAGCTCGGTGATAACGGTTGAGGTCCTACGGTGACAAGCGAGGTCCGTTTACCGACACCCGACTATCCGCGCCTCGGCGGGGCACTCAAGCTGTCTCTTCACGTGGGAGACATGCACGGCTGATTTTTCAGGACGTTAGCTCCGCCCGATCACTGGACCCGGGGGTCCGTGTGAAGAGTGTACCAAAGTTTGCACGGTTGGCCAAACATACGTTTGGCCCAATTCACCGCACATAAAGGGAATTATGTGCGGTGCTAGTCGAAGGGCCAAACTCAGCACTTTATCTGGCACTTAACTAACCAAAGCTGCGTAGGCCGCACGACAGATCGCTAGAGGGGTTCCCTCGGTGCTCGTGACTTGCACATATCGAGCCCGAGCAATTACATCACATCTGTCCCCGCTTGGCCTCACACAGCCGGAACCACACGTAGCTCTCTGTCTCCGGGTAGCGGGCTGGAATCTCAGGGTCCCTTTGACCGTTGGACTTTGATAGGCGAAAACACAACTACTTGTACGGCTGATTTCAAGACGAAGCGCCTGAGCGACTTCCTCGGCTAAAGATTTACATGATTGCCTATTGCTGGTTGTAACTGTTCAGGTAGGTCCACCACTCTCCGCGCGAGGTCTGGTTTGATTGGTGTGTGATCGATAGTCAGCGCGCTGAGTATCTCGAAGGGCTGGTTGT
>JAYSSK010000111.1:0-1764 GCA_043720595.1 Acidimicrobiia bacterium | reverse complement strand
TACCTCAACGGTCTGCCGGGCCGGTAGGCTCCGTGCGGTCCTCGTCGAGGACACAGTGTTGAGAGGGTGATTCCTACGGCAGAGCAGTTCGATCTCGTGGTCATCGGTGGTGGCCCGGCTGGGTATGCAGCCGCCCTGTACGGTTCGGCGGCAGGCCTCAATTGTGCCGTCATCGAGCGTGACAAGGTAGGCGGGACCTGCTTACACCGAGGCTGTATCCCCGCCAAAGAGTTCCTGGAGACGGCGCACGTCTACCGGACTGTGGTGGAATCGGCCAAGTTCGGTGTCAGCGTCGGTACGCCTGTTATCGACTTCCGGGTGGCGCAAACCCGCAAGCAGCAGGTCGTCGATCAACTCTGGAAGGGCCTGCAGGGCCTGATGAAGAAGCGCAAAATCACCACCATCAACGGAACCGGCTCGCTGCTGCCCGGAAACATCGTGCAGGTCTCAGATGGCACCCAGTTGCGCGGCACGAACATCATCCTGGCCGCAGGTTCTGTGCCCCGCACCATTCCGGGTTTCGAGCCCGATGGCCGCTTGGTGTTTACCAGCGACGAGTTCCTCGACCTCACGGTGATGCCAAGCAGCGCGGTTGTCATCGGCGCCGGAGCCATCGGCTGCGAGTTCGCCTCGACGATGAGCGACCTTGGCACAAAGGTCACCGTGCTCGAAGCCATGCCGAAGATGCTGCCGGGTTGCGACGTCGACGTGGTCGACGTGGTCGCCAAGTCGTTCAAGAAGCGCGGCATCGACGTTCGCCTCGGCGTTCCCGTCAAGGGCCACTCTCCATCGGCTGATGGCGCACAAACCACGGTGCAGTTCGGCGATGGCGAAACCATCACGGTCGACATGGTCGTTGTGTCCGTCGGCCGTCGTCCACGGTTGGAAGAGCTGCTGGCCGAGGGCACTGGCGTCACGGTCACCGACCGCGGTCATGTTGCTGTCGACCCGTTCATGCGCACCAGCGCACCAAACGTGTACGCCATCGGCGACTTGGTGCCAACTCCCGCTCTCGCCCACATTGGGTACGCCGAGGCGATTCTTGCGGTCAAGACCATTCTTGGCGAGCCAGCCATCCCGGTTGCGTACGACCGTGTGCCATGGTGCATCTACTGCCACCCAGAGGTCGCGTTCGCTGGCATGTCCGAAGAGCAGGCACTTGCTGCCGGCTACGAGGTTCTCGTCAAGAAGGAGCGCATGCTCGGCAACGGCCGCGCCATGATCGTCGGCGAGACCGACGGCATGGTCAAAGTCATTTCCAAGAAGAACCCCGACGGCACCGCAGGGCAAATACTTGGTGTGCATATGGTTGGCCCCTGGGTCACCGAACAACTTGGTCAGGCGTACCTGGCCGTCAACTGGGAAGCCACGGTCGACGAGGTCGCCCAGTTCATCCAACCCCACCCATCTATCTCTGAAACCTTCGGCGAGGCCATGCTGGCCCTCACCGGGAGAGGACTGAACGGCTGATGTCCGACGTCACAATGCCCCAGCTCGGCGAAACCGTTACCGAGGGGACCATCACCAAGTGGTTCAAGAAGGTCGGTGACCGGGTTGAGCGAGACGAGCTGCTGTTCGAGGTCTCCACTGACAAGGTGGACTCCGAGGTCACGTCTCCCGCCGCTGGCGTGCTCGCCGAGATCAAGGTCTCCGAAGGCACCACGGTCGATGTCGGCTCGGTTCTCGCCATCATCAGCGACGGTGCAGCAGCCGCGGCACCTGCTCCCGCACCTGAACCAGTTGCCCCAGCCCCTGAAGCTCCAG
>JAYSSK010000110.1:0-38736 GCA_043720595.1 Acidimicrobiia bacterium | reverse complement strand
AGGTCGTCGCTGAAAGCACCTGTCGAGAGGTACTTCCAGCCGCCGTCACAGATGACCGTGACGATGGTGCCGGACTCGATCTCGGCCGCGCACTTGATAGCAGCGGCCATGATTGCGCCGCTGGAGATGCCGGCGAACACACCGGCTTCGCGCACTAGGCGACGTGTGACCTCGATCGATTCGCGAGGACCGATGACCTTTTTTCGGTCGAGGAGCTCGAAGCCGTTGTTGTCGGTGAAGATCGGCGGGATGTACCCGTCGTCGAGGTTGCGTAGCCCGTCGACCATTTCGCCACTCGGCGGCTCGACAGCCCACAGCTCGATCTTGGGGTTCTGTTCCTTGAGGTACTTACCAACCCCGACAAGTGTCCCGCTGGTTCCGAGACCGGCCACGAAGTGGGTGATCTCGGGGCAGTCCTTCCAGATCTCGGGGCCAGTTGTGCGGTAGTGCGCCTCGGGGTTGTGGGGGTTGCCGTATTGATACAGAAACACCCAATCAGGATTTTCTGCTGCGAGCCGTTGCGCCATCTTCACCGCACCGTTGGAACCCTCGGAACCAGGGGATTCGATGATCTCGGCACCGTAGGCAAGCAACATCTGTCGCCGCTCAGGCGTGACGTTTGCGGGTAGCACGATCTTCAGGACGTAACCCCTCAGCGCGCTGATCATTGCCAGCCCAATGCCGGTGTTGCCCGACGATGGCTCCATGAGGACAGACCCCGGCCTGAGGCGGCCCTCTCGTTCTGCAGCATCGATCATGGACAGCGCGATGCGGTCCTTGATGGAACCACCCGGGTTCTGCCCCTCCATCTTTGCGAAGATGCGGACCTGGGGGTTTGGCGACAACACCGACACGTCGACAAGCGGCGTGTCGCCGATCATGTCGATGACGCTGGCGTACACGGCCATCAGCAAGCACCACCTGCAACGGCAGGCAAGATGGAGATGGTGTCACCGTCCTTGACGGGAGCTTCGAGCTTGCCGACGTAGCGAACGTCGTCATCGTTCACGTACACGTTGACGAAACGGTGCAGCTGACCGTCGTCGGTGACGATCTGGCCGGCGATGCCGGGGAACTTCGTGGTGAGCGCCGTGATGACCTCACCGACCGTTGAACCAGTGAGTTGCACCTTCGACTCGCCTCCGGTCTGGGGGCGCATGATGGTGGGGATTCGGACGTCGACTGTTGCCATGAAAGTTCAAGCTCCTGAGAGATACCCGACCAGAGTAGTCGGGTTTCGTTCGTTAGCCGAAAAGAATCACGGGCTCTTCTTCGATATTCCCGCCCGCAATCAGAAAGCTGCGCAGAACCGGCGATTCGTCGCGTAGCGAGACAATCACGTAGTGCCAGGCCGGGTCTGGCGCCGCAGCAACATCGGTGGGCGACGGGTACGCGTCGGTGTGGGTATGGCTGTGCACCACACCGGTAAGGCTCATGTCGGCGTCCTCTGCATCTCGTTCGGCCCGCAGGTGTTGGCGCGGCGGAACCACGTACACCCGGGTGCTGCGCGCATCGTTGTCCGTCGGATAGAAGACATCGGCCCGGTTCGGCGTGGTTCCGGCAATGAGACCGCATGCCTCGAACGGCATCCCCGAGTAGACGTGCGACACGATTGCCTTGTAGGCCCCGGCGGACAGTTCGAGCATGCGCAAGAGGGTACCGGCTGCCCGACACGGGCCGACAACTCGTTAGCCATCCCACCAGATACGCGCAACTTCACCCCCACATACGCGCAACTTGGCAAAAACAGGTCGGCGATTTGGCCGGAAAGGCCGAGTTGCGCGTATGTGGGGCCCGAGTTGCGCGTATGAGGTTGGGTGAGCGGGGGTCAACGCGTCCGATCGGCGCCTGACTTGCGCCGCTGTAGGTTGGCGGGGTGGCAAAGAAGGGGACTATGTCGGGCGCGCGCAATGCGGGGCTCACTGACCAGCGCAAAATCCTTGCCAACAACAAGAAGATCCGCCATGACTACGACGTGCTCAGCACCTACGAGGCAGGCATTCAGCTGGTCGGTGCCGAGGTCAAGAGCCTGCGCGACGCCAAGGTGCAATTGAAAGACAGTTACTGCCGGGTCGAGCGAGGAGAAATGCTGCTGATGGGTATGCACATCTCGCCGTATGCGTTCGCTATCGGCATTGGTTCGTTCCTTCCGGAACGCACGCGCAAGTTGCTCCTGCATCGACGCGAGATCGACATACTGAATGACCGCATGGCACAAGAGGGGCTCTCCTTGCTCCCACTGTCCATCTACTTCCGAGACGGTCGAGTCAAAGTCGAACTGGCCCTCGCCAAGGGTCGCAAGCGCCACGACAAGCGAGCTGCCATCGGCGACCGCGATGCAAAACGAGACATCGCCCGCGAAATGTCCGCGCGCCTCAAGCGTCACTGATCCGGGGCTGCAACATGAGCAACGAAACAACGCCCGGCATCAGCCTCGTCTGCATCGACCTAGACGGAACGCTGATCGGTTCTTCGGGCTCGCCAACGCCGGCAGTTTGGGCTGCTGCCGACCGTGCCCGTTCCGCCGACATTCACCTTGCCATCTGCACGGCCCGGCCCGGAACCGGCTCAGCTTGGACGTGGGCGAAGCGGCTCGACCCCAACGGGTGGCATCAGTTCCAGACTGGCGCTTCGGTAATACATACCGGCAATGGCTTGACGCACTCCGCACCCCTCCCTGCCGGAGCGGCAGAGGCCTGCCATCGCATCGCGCTGGCCCGCGGTTGGGTGTTCGAGGCCTACGCCGACACCGACTACATCGTCGACAGCGACCAACTTGCCGCTCACCACCACGCCGACCTATTGGGTATACCGTACGTACGCAGATCATTGTATGCGCTAAAGGGTGCGCCCCTCCGGACCCAACTCATCGTCACCGATGACCAGCTCGCAGATGCACTTGCTTCGGTACCCGTTGGCTGTTCCGCATCAGGGGCCACCTCACCGGTGATGCCGGGCTACAACTTCGTTTCCATCACGGCAGAGGGAGTGAGCAAGGCCAGTGGCGTGGCACTGCTCGCATCACTCGTCGGGTGCACGCTTGCACAGGTGATGATGGTCGGAGACGGCCACAACGACGTTCCTGCGATGCAGATCGTGGGCCACCCGGTTGCGATGGGCAACGCTCCAGAGGACGTGGCGGCGTTCGCCCGGCATCGAGTTGCCCACGTCGATGCTGACGGTGTGGCCCAGGCGCTCGACCTCGCCATCCATCTCGTTGTGGCCGCAAATCGTGGAAAACATCAGCCTGAGCATGATTTCGTCCACGATTAGCTTCCGCTAGTGGTCCGCGAGGGCCGTGAGCACAGCTGGTTGGGCGGACGGGTCGATGCCGAGCGCGTCGAGGATGTCGTTGACGGCGCTGCGCTGAGACGATGCTGTCACGGCGCTCCCGCTCGGGCCAGCGGTGACGCGTCCACGATGCCAGGCGACGGCACAATCGACTAGTTGCAACCCATAGGTCCGCTCGAGGTAGCCCACGACGTGCGCCGTCGACAGTCGTTCCGCAAAAGTGATGACGCCTGCGGTGAGCAACTCGAATCCCTCCATCGGTTGGCCGGGAGCGCGCCCATCGGCGACATCAAGAACAGCGGCCCATTTCGACGACATCGGAATGAACCACACACCAGGGCTTACCTCGCGTGACATCTTGGCTACCTCGACGGGGAGACCGTCCGGAGCCGCATCGGCCGAAATCAGCAAACCGCGAACAGCCCCACCGATGCGCAACATGTGAGTCCGCCGCTCAGTAGATTGCCAGGTCACCGGTGACCTGGTCGATGTGGTCGGCGAGATCAGGGCCGATGGCCAAAGCAGTTCGGGTTGGCACGCCACCGAACTCGGTGCGTCCGCTGTCGGTGATCAGCATCGATCGGAGGCCCAGGCTGACAGCATGCTCGTGGAGAGCGACCAGTTCGTCGTCGGTCTGAACCTGCAAAGTGATCTTGCGGAACGAACTGCTGATCCACGCCAAAGCAACAGGATCCAACGTGACACGAGAGACGCCTGTTCGCGAGTCGATTCCGGCGCTGACCAGCGAAGCAAGCCAGGCCGAGGACGCGTGAGCACCTTGTGCGATCTCTTTGCCTCGCCGCATCTTCAGGTCACGTCGGATGACGATCACCTGCTTCACCGTCGCCGGATCGATGATCTGATCGGTACCCACCATGGCACGTGAGCTTACGGTTACGCGAGGTCACTGCTTTCCCTCAGCCGGCGGCCAGCACGGTCGAAGACACACCTACCGAGGGCACAGCTACGGGCACTGTTGTCGAGGGCACTGTTGTGGTCGTGCCCGGCGAAGGGGATGGTGACGGGGTCGTGCCAGTAGGCGGAGCAGCCTGGGGAATCGGTGCGACTTTCCCCCACGATTTGCGCTTCGGGTCCGTGGCACGGCAGATGCCATCAACCGCCGTTGCCGCAGCAGTAACTCCAAGCCCAGGACCGGCAATCTTGACCACCGCAGAACTCACCACCTTGAGCTTCACCAGCTTTGCAGCACCAGCCGCTGTAGCTCCGGGGATCTCGGCGCTGATCACCTTCACCGCACGCGAGTACACAGCGCTCGTGGCGGCGGTACCCACGGTGGAGGGAGCAGCAAGATACACGCCCTCGGCGTCGAGGTCGTAAGCGGACTCAACTAGATCGACCCACCCCAGGAGGCTGTAGAAGCTGGCGACGTTGCACACCGCCCCAGTGATTGGATCTCGAGGCTTCGCTGGCAACGGAAGACGCGCTTCTCCGTAGGTCTTGGCCACCTGGTCCAGGTCGTACACACCGGCAACCTGATCGCCGTAGGTGGTGAACATCTTCAGCCCGCGTGGATCGTCTGCCAACGCTCGGGCCGCTGTGCGCAGTTCCTCGGGATACGGCGGGTACGTCATCCGCAATAGGTCAGCACGTGAGACTTTGCCGTCTAGCTTTCCGTCCCGTGCCGCATCGAACGCCGCAAAGTTGTCGATCATCACCCGGTACGCCACTTGGCGTTCCTTGTACGCATCGACGTCGCCTTTGCTGATTCGCTGATCAGCAACCAACGTCTGTGCGTCGGCGATGTCGATGGCATCGACAACCGCTCGATGCGCAAGCAGCCACACGGCCGCCGCACGAGTCTGCGGGTCAGCCTCGTGTTCGGCGGCCCATCGCAGATCGCTGACCGACACAATGCCATCGGCGTCCCCACCGCGAATGACATCCAGCGCATCGAACGACGAATCAAGCATGCCGGTGGCAAGGTCCGAAGCGGTCCGGCCGAGGTCCGCCGCGGTTCGCATTCGAGGAGCGACCGCGGCAAAGACCATATCGAACGAGATCGTCAGCGCGTCAGCCTTTCGCAGCCGTTCGGCAATGTCACCAACGAAGCTGTCGATATCGGCGAGGGCGAACCCGAGGGCCAGCAACGGTTCGCCGTCACCATGAACTCGGTAGTCCGCTCCTACCCGACCGTTGAAGTCCGCCAACGCACTGCTGACCCTGACGCCGACATCGGTCACGTCAGCGGCTCGTTGTGCGCCGGCCCGGGAAAACCCGACCATGAGGTCGAGGTGCCC
Source organism: Acidimicrobiia bacterium (assembly GCA_043720595.1). GTDB lineage: Bacteria > Actinomycetota > Acidimicrobiia > Acidimicrobiales > JANYDT01 > JANNBN01. Next base: position 33,187 of record JAYSSK010000110.1, on the reverse strand, counting down.
CTTTACCCGCGTGGACTTGTCCGTTGCCGTGCTCACAGCCCACCGCCCTGTTTGGACCCGTCAGATTCATCCTTGAGGGCCTGCTCCTTCGCAGCGGCCTTCGCTTCCGCACTTCGTCTTTGAACTGCGGCAGCTTCTGCTGCTGCTGCTTGCGCTTCGCGCTGCTGCTCAGCCCATCTGACTCGTGCTGCGTGCTGTGCGGCACGGTCGGCAAACGCCTGGGCACGCTGTGACTCGATTCGAGCAGCAAGGTTTCGCAGATGCTCCAGCGTGGACACAGCTACCAGTTCGATCCCGGAGTCTTGCTGCTCAAACCAGCGCTGCGCGTACCCCTCCCACCAAAACCCCAAGTCGTGGACCTGGATTCGCCGGTCGCCGAGCAGCCGTTCCGTCGAGCCGATTGCCGAGCGCACGAGTGCGACGGCATGTGCTGCAGCCGCATCATCGAACCGGATCTCTGTGTTTATGTCCCACATATTTCAAATACTGCCAGATATACTGAGCTACATCAATAGGCATTCATGTCCTCCCTCCCGCCAAGCGTCGAGATCCTGCGCAGTAGGTTGCAGAACGATGAATCCGCAGGTTTTGGCAGTCACCGCACTGGTTGCGCTCGTGTTGGGTGGAGGCCTATTGGTTGCCGACGCCCGCGCTCGCTCGCGGATTGCATGGCTTCGCGCGAACGGCGTTGAAGCACTTGCAACCGTGGTCGGGCGCGCTGTGCAGCACCGCAAACCCGTCCTGGTGTGCCGGCTGGCCGATGACAAGCAGATCATCGTCATCCACCGCGGCGAGCTGCCGCTGCGGATGGGCGACACCGTGCAGGTGCGCTACGGCACGACCACGACGGGCAGGGTCGACGCGGAACTGGTGGCCGAGCCCCGCCATGCAATCGGCCGCGGAGTCGGAATTTCGCTGGCCATCGGCATCGCGCTGCTGGGCGCAGTCTTAGCCGCGCTCAGCTGACCAAGCGCTGAGCGGGAGCAAGTCAGACGGGTGCCTGCACCGACCGACGCGGCACCGTTGGCGGAAACAGATCACGAAACGATGCGCGCATATCGTCTAACAGGTCTACTCGGACAGAGGCAGTAGCGGGGTCATCGAATCGGTTTACTTGTTGCAACGGGTCCTCGACCGTGTTGTACAACTCGCCTTCGGTTCCATCGTGAACGGTACCCGGTAGGTACGCGGTGACCAACCAGCCGTCTCGGTACATCGTGCGCAACGACATGTCGACGCCGAACAGGCTGGAATCCCACTCTGTGAGCACCCGCTGATGCGAGCCGCCACCATCTTCCAGGGGCAAAGGCGCACCTTCCATCCACTCGGGAATTTCGAGCCCCGCAATGGCGCAGAACGTGGGGGCAAGATCCACGAGACCAACGGGGTCGGTGATCTCCGACGCAGCGTTCAAACCCGCTGAAGGTGCGGGCCGCCAGATCATCGGTACACGTATCAAACCGTCGACGTGATAGGGGCCTTTGAACAACAGACCGAAGTCACCCTGTAGTTCGCCATGGTCAGCGCTCACGAACACGTCAGTGTCGGCGTCCCATCCTTTGCCAGTCACCGTCGCCAAGACGGCACCGATCGCTTCGTCGATGAGTTCGTTTTCGACGTGCACCATCGCGTTGACCTCACGCACCTGGTCTGCCGTGAGACTGGCCGGAGCCCAGGTGGTTGGTGCCTCGAAGTTGGCAACAAGCGTGCCGTCGTACCAGCGTCGCCAGTGGCGAGGTTTGGTGTCGATCACCGCTTCACGATGCAGAGCGTCTTCGATGTATCCGACCGGCAGGTCCAGGTCTCGCCAACCCACCCGATGCGTTTCAGACACAGGAGGGTCCCACGGGTGGTGCGGGTCAGGAAAGCTGACCCACAGAAACCAGTCTTCGTCTTCGGGGAGCGACTGCAGCCACTCGATGGACCGTTGTGCCACCCAGTCCGTGTGATACCACTCGCGCGGCATCTGGTTGACGTGCACCTGTGGCGCACCCGTGTCTCCCCCGCCCAAACCGTTGACGTTCATCCCAGCATCGAGCACCGGATAGAACATCCCGACGCCAGCCGGGTGGGTTTCGCGCAGCCAAGACGCATAATGCAGCCAACCGGTTCCGGAGTGCGCTGCGAGCTCCATATGATCGAAACCGCGCAGCGCATCATGCTGGCCGCGCGAAGCCAACACGTTCTCGGGGAACGCAAAAAATGGGTCGACGAAGGGGTCGAAGTGGCTTTTCCCGATGAGCGCTGTTTTGTACCCCGCTTCGCGCAGAACAGCGGCCACACTTGGCGCGTCAACAGGGAGCTGCACCCCGTTCATCCAAACCCCGTGCGTGCTCACGTGCTGCCCGGTGAGCATCGTTGCTCGGCTGGGCATGCAAACAACCGACTGAGGATGACAGCGCCGGTACGTGGTTCCGGCTGCGGCCAAGGCATCAACCGTAGGTGTACGTGCTATTGATCCGCCGTTGCACCCGAACGCGTCGTAGCGCTGCTGATCGGACGTGATGTACAGAATCTTGCGGCCCATGAGTTACGACCGAGCCTCGGCCGCTGCGGCCTCGAGTTGTGACTTCAACGATGCCAGCGCCCGTTCGATTGCACCGCCGAACGACAGTGCAATCGGCCGCGGTGCCATGTCGGTGCCATAGACCACGAGGCAGGTCTGCGGCGAGTTCGGCTGCTGTGGAATCTCGATCACATCGATGGTTGCGAGGTGGTGGGTGAACACAGCGATGGGCCGAAGGGCATATTGCAGCCGACGTTGCACATTGTCGACCACGACGATGTCTTCGGTCATCACGATCCCGGTCGGCATCTGGACCTTGCGGAGCCGTCTGCCCGTGTCGGGGTCTGGCTCGCACCAAGAAGCCACCAGCCCAGTGAACCACGACGCGTTGTTGGGGACGTCGGCGATGCGATCCCATGCCGCATCGGGGGAACACTCGATGACCGTTTGGCGCCGGATGGTGCCCCACGGTGCGGTGAGTGCGTACGCAGCGAACTCCAAACTCGCCCGAGGGATATCTGCCTGTGATTCAACCATTGAGGGCCCGCTTCACACCCTCACTTCAACACAATCCGCACTACGAGTGCAACAAGCGCGCCCTGAGCGGTCAGCCCCCACGATGAGCCGCTGCTGAAGAACCTCCAGATGTAGCCCCGGACGCGACACTGCCCGCCTCGTGGGCGGGCAGATCAAACAACGGCCACACGAAGCTCCGTAAACGGAGCCCGGGGATCAGCCCTTCTTACGCTCGCCGAACCGCTTGTTGAAACGGTCGACGCGGCCTGCAGTATCGACGATCTTCATCTTGCCGGTGTAGAACGGATGACTCATGTCGGAAAGTTCGACGTCGACAACCGGGTAGGTGTTGCCGTCTTCGTGGACGATGGTCTTCTGAGTCTTGACCGTCGAACGCGTGATGAACACGTAGTTCGCTGACTGGTCGCGGAACGCGACCGGCCGGTACTCGGGGTGGATGCCAGGCTGCATGTGAACTCCTTGGCCGGGTTTCGACCGTGACCGCGAACCGGCTTTGCCGGACGGATCAACGAGTTTACGATATCCAGCGCCTGGCCCTGAACCACCAAAAGCGACAGCGACCAGAGACCGATCTCAGGGGCGTTCGTACACCCACGGGCCGGCAGCGTTCATGTGAACTCGGTGGCGCGGTCCTGCTGTGGCCAAGGTAGCACCCTCGGCCAACGCAGCATCAGGGTGCCACGCGACCACGAATTGGCCCTCTTCGCGGATCATGGTGGTTGTGTAATGGTCCGGTTCTTTCGCCACAGCATGGGCCAGTGCCTCCCCCAGCTTGGCAAAAGGAAGCAGGCACGTAAGCGTGACGAACGTCGGCGGAGCCAATTGCACGTCTCCCGCGTCGCGGCGACGAAGCGCCTCGAGCGGGGTCAGCCATGCATGGCCAACAATTTCGCCGTCGTCCACGGCGACAGGCGCATCACTTCCCACCGGGGCGAGGAAGAACCACGTGCCGAAACGCCGAGGCTCGGTGACGGGCGGGGTCCAGAACGACCAACGCACGAGCGACGTCGGCTCGACGATCAGGCCTGTCTCCTCGGAAGCCTCTCGCACTGCGCAGGCCACGTCGTTTGCATCGTCGTCGTCGACTCGGCCGCCAGGAAACACCCAATAGCCGGCGAACGCGCCCCGCCCGCTGTTTCGTTGCAACAGCAACACCTCGGGCCCGTCGCTTCCGTCGCGCAGCAGCACAACCGTCGCTGCGGGTATTAACGGTGCGGCCGCCGGCGTCTCGGCCAAAGACCCTGCGTCGGGCGGGCGATGAGCGGTGGGTTCTGGAGAGGTCACCGGCTCATGCTGCCAGCCCGGCACGTCGGTCACGCAATCGGGAGCCCCTTGCAATCACTAGTTGCCACCAGAAGTTGCAATCCGAGTAAGATCTTTCGAACCCCCGACAGGAAGACCCCCCTTTTCATGCCGATCCCGATATTCACGGCCGCAGTTGTCAACCCGGTGTTTACAGCCCCCGCAGTGCTCGCCGCAGGCGAATCCGATCCAGACAAGAAGTTCTTCTCCGGCCACGTTCCCGTGTGGTGCTGGCTGGTATTGCTCGGCCTGATCGCCGCGATGTTGGCAATCGACCTCATTCGTCACGACGACGAGCATGAGCCAACAGCACAAGAAGCGTTCAAGGAATCGCTCATCTGGATCGCGTGCGGTCTGAGCTTCTCGGCGTTTGTGTTCTGGCAGTTCGGGTCGCTTGCGTGGACCGAGTACCTCAGCGGCTACGTCATCGAGAAGTCGCTCAGCGTCGACAACGTATTCGTATGGGCACTGCTTTTCTCAGCTTTCAAGATTCCGTTGCGCTACCAGCACCGAGTGCTCTTCTGGGGCATCTTCGGAGCGTTGGCCTTTCGCGCCATCTTCATCGGGTTGGGTTCCGCTCTCATCAGCCAGTTCTGGTGGATGCTCGTGCTGTTCGGGTTGTTCCTCGTGTACACGGGTATCAAGATTCTTCGCCACAAGGAAAGCGACGAAGCAGAGGCCAAGACCAGCGGCCTTGGGTTGCTCCGCAAAATCATGCCGGTAACAGATCAGTACGACGGCAAGAAGTTCTTCACTATGCAGAACGCCAAGCGCACGGCGACCCCGCTGTTCGCCTGCCTGGTCGTGGTCGAAGTAACCGACATCGTTTTCGCTGTTGACTCGGTGCCAGCCATCCTTGCGGTGTCTCGTTCGCCGTTCCTGGTGTTCGCGTCGAACGCGTTCGCGATCCTCGGTCTGCGTGCTATGTACTTCCTGCTGGCAGACGCCAAAGAACGCTTCAAGTACCTCAGCACTGCGCTGGGCGTGATCTTGGTGTTCGTTGGTCTCAAGATGGTCGCAAGCCACTGGTACCACCTGGATACACGCATTTCGCTTGCGGTCATCATTTTGGTGCTCGCCGGGGGTGTCCTCGCCAGCGTCAAGTCTGCGCCGAAGTTGGACGACCCCACAGACGAACCAGCCAACGAAGAAGTCAACGCTCGTCTGTAGTTGGGCCATGAAACGTTGGTCCTCAGCGGCCCGAAAAGTGACGCCTCGACGCGCCTCCACCGAGGCATAGTTGGTCCATGAACAGGTCAGCACAATCCCAAGGCAGCCCCAGCTCGTCATATGTGTCGGCAATTGGGGCAGCCGCAAGCGAGGTCGCCCTTGCACATTTCACGTCGCTGCTGTCATTGGAGACGGACTGCTGGGACGTCCACGATGCGCTGAATACCGACCGGCAGGATTTCGTGCTGTTACAGACTTCGGCCAGCCCCGATTCGTTTGCCGCAGAGCACATCGACGGAGCGATACACCTGCATCATTCACAGATTTCTGATGACACCTTGGCAGCGTGGCCGACTGACACGTTGTTCGTGGTCTACTGCGCCGGACCCCACTGCAACGGTGCTGACCGTGGGGCAGCCAACATCGCTCGGCTGGGCAGACCCGTGAAGAAGATGATCGGCGGCAAAGCCGGCTGGCTCGATGAGGGGTTCACATTCGTCGCATCGTGACCGGCTTCGAGAACGGGCACTACGGCAACAGCCGATAGCGATGCTCGGGCCGGCCCGTCGATCCGTATCGCATCGTCAGCTCGGAGCGGCCCACCATTACTAAGTGCTCAAGGTATCGGCGGGCGCTCGCCCGGGAGATGCCGATTGCTATAGACACTTCCGATGCGGACAAGGCCGCCACGAGGTCAAGTGAGCCGAGCACCAGCTCGAGCGTCGTCGGCGACAGTCCCTTCGGCAGCGCCGTCGCAACCGGGTGTCTCACTGCAAACAACGCGTCGATCGAATCTTGGGTGACGGCACGTGCACTCTTCAGCGAGTCAGTCGCTTCGAAGAGTTCTTGCACCTGTCCGAGTTGTGCGCTCAGTGCAGCCGGGTCGAACGGTTTCACGAGGTAGCGCAAGGCACCGAGGCGCATGATGGCAGCGACTGTTTCGGGGTCCCGAGCGGCAGTAATCACGATCACTTCGCAAGCCGAGCCGGTGGATCGCAACGCGCTCAGAAACTCGACGCCGCTGTGGTCGGGCAAAAACACGTCCAGAACGACCAGGTCAGGGTTCAGTTCCTTGACGGCGTTCAGGGCAGCCGAAGCGGAGTGCGCAACACCGACTACGTGAAACCCGGGTTGGCGATCAACCAGGCGGCGATGCACATCGGCCACCATGAAATCGTCGTCGACCACGAGAACTGAAATCATGACCATCCCCCGGAGGCCACTGCATGGTGTTCGAGACGGTGCTCGAGCGGCAGCCGCGCTTCGAACGTGGTTGGGCCAGTGCCGACCAGTTCGATCGAGCCACCCCTTCGCTGACAGGCGCGGCGTGCTAGTGCAAGCCCTAGCCCGAAATGCCCGTTCCCCAGCTTCGTGGACCATCCTTCGCGAAAGATGTCTTCGGCGTCGTTTCGGTCGACACCAGGACCGGAGTCTGCGACTTGTAGCAGCACAACGTGGTCGACGACCGAGAGCGCCACGCGCACCCAACCGGAGTGATCGACTGCGTGAAACGCATTATCCAGCAGGTTGCCGATGACTACCAGCAGATCGCCGGCTTCCTCTTCGGACAGCTCGAGGAGCGACGACGTGGGATCGAGCTGCAGGTCGATGTTGCGTTCGCCGGCGAGGGTCTTCTTCGCAACAATCATTGCTGCGACGCGGCGGTCAAGGATGACGCCGCCCACCTCCGCAGCAACGCCGGAATGCGATTGTCCGACCTGATGCACGAAGTTGGACACCTCGTCGTATGCACCGAGTGCCAACAGACCACCGATGGTGTGGATCTTGTTGGAGAACTCGTGGGCCTGTGCCCGCAACGTGTCGGTGGCAGCGCGGGTGCCAGCCAACTGCTCTGTGAGCTGATCAAGTTCGGTGCGATCGCGCAGCGTCACGATGCCGCCTCGCTCGACCCCGCGGATGGTGATCGTGCGACGGTTCGCGATCAGAAAAGAGCGGTCGGTGCGAACCGGGCGGTCTACGTGATGGGCAGGGTTCATGATCGCAGCCACCACCTCGGGGGCAAGCCCGAAGTTGTCGATCTGGGCACCGACGCAGCCCTCGGGTAGCGACAACAGCCGCCGGGCTTCGTCGTTCACCAACGTGATTCGCCCATGCGGATCCACAGCCACCACGCCTTCTTTGACGCTGCTCAAGATCGCTTCTCGATGCTCCAACAGTGCACCGATGGACTCGGCGTCCAACGAGTACGTCTGACGACGAACACGTCTGGCAACCAGCGCTGCGCCGAGCCCGCCCAAAACGACAGCACCTGCGAACAGGTACGAAATCGTGGCGATGAGCTCAGCGCGTGCCCGAGCTTGGACGCCCTCGATGAGCAGCCCGACCGACACCAGGCCGATGACTTGACCGTCATTGGTGAACACCGGCGTCTTGCCGCGAACGCTCACCCCCAGGGTGCCTCGTTCCGTCCCGACGAACTCCTGTCCCGCCAAGACAGCTCCTGCGGGGGTCGACAGCTTTTGCCCAACCTTCTCGGGGTCAGGGTGCGAGTACCGGATCTCCAGGGCGTTGGCGACAACCACAAAATCCGCTCCGGACCGGATGCGGATCGCCTCGGCGATCGGTTGGATAGCCGCAGCTGGATCGGCAGAACTGAACGCTGTTCGGACTTCGGGCAGCGCGGCTACGGACCGGGCAATGGCCAACGCCTTCTCACCCGACAACCGCTCGACCTGCGAGCTGTTCGCCCGGAGAGCAACCACCGAGGCAATCGTGGTGAGCAACAGCACCATCGCCAGCTCAGCCAGAAATAGCTGAGTGGCGATCGACCGACGCCACAAGGGGACACGGGGGACACGGGGCGTACGGGGGCCGCGGGGGTTGAGCGAGCGGGCGCCGGTCACGTTGTCAGGCTAGGACCTGGTTGTGATCTACGTCTCCTCGATATCGCCGAAAAGACGACGGGCAGGAGCAGCACCCCGAGGAGAAGCAACAACAGCGCCTGGCTGATCCCACTTTCCCAGAACACGCTGTACCGGCCACCGCCGATCGCGCGGGCACGACGGAACTGTTCTTCCGCCATCGGCCCGAGGATGGCACCGATCACGAGCGGCGCGACCGGAAATCCGAATCGCCGCATCACAAAACCAATCAGCCCGAGAGTGAACAGGATGAGGAGGTCCGTGCCCGAGCCGTTGGCCGCGTATCCGCCGAGCGCACCGAACGTGACGATGCCCGCATACAGATACGGCCGGGGAATGCGGAGGAGCTTTGCCCACAGCGGCGCCAAGGGAAGGTTGAGCACCAGCAACATGGTGTTGCCGATGAACAAGCTGGCGATGAGACCCCACACCAGATCGCTGTTCGTTTCGAACAGCAGCGGACCTGGCTGCAACCCGTATTGCTGAAACGCGGCCAACATGACAGCAGCAGTCGAGGACGTCGGCAAACCGAGCGTGAGCAAGGGCACCAGCACCCCTGCCGCGGCAGCGTTGTTCGCCGCCTCTGGGCCTGCAACCCCTTCGATGGCTCCCTGGCCGAACTCGTCTTTGCGTTTGGACAGTCGCTTTTCCAATGCATACGAAAGGAAGGTCGGGATCTCTGCCCCACCGGCTGGCATTGCACCGAACGGAAACCCGAGCGCGGTGCCACGCAACCATGGCTTCCAGCTTCGGGACCAGTCCTCGCGGCTCATCCACGCCCGGCCGACCGGAATCACCGAACCGGTGTCGCCACGAAGCCTGCACGCGACCCACAGCGCCTCGCCGACGGCGAACACACCAACCGCCACGATGACCGTGTCGGCACCGTCGAGCAGCTGCGGAATGCCCATTGCGAACCGCGCCTGACCAGTCTGCGTGTCGATGCCGATCAGCCCGATAGCAAGGCCCACCGCAAGAGCGGACAAACCCCGGATCCGCGAATCGCCCAGGACCGATGAAACGGTTGCGAATGCGAGCAGGACGATGAGGAAGAACTCGGGCGCACCGAACTGCAGCGCAGCTGACGCGACACGAGGTGCGGCGACCACAAGCAAACCGGTTGCAATGGTTCCGGCAACGAATGAGCCGATCGCCGCTGTGGCAAGCGCCTGTGCGGCCCGGCCACGACGCGCCATCGCGTTGCCCTCGAGAGAGGTGATCATCGACGCGCTTTCACCTGGCGTCTTCAACAGGATCGACGTGGTGGACCCGCCGTACATGCCGCCGTAGTAAATGCCGGCGAACATGATGAACGCCGAAACGGGGCCCAGCTTCAAGGTGATGGGAAGCAGCAGCGCGACCGTCATGGCCGGACCGATACCGGGGAGCACCCCGACACCTGTCCCCAACGTCACGCCGACCAGTGCCCAACCGAGGTTGGCCGGAGTACCAGCGACGCGGAAACCGTCGAGAAGATCAGCAATAGCGCTCATTCACATCCACCTTTCAAACGGGCCGGCTGGCAGATATACGCCAAGCAGGATCCGGAAAATGACGAACGCAACGGTCGCAACGGCCACGCTCACGGCCAGCACTCGGACCGGCCGTTTCGCACCAAGCCCAAGGGCAGACCCACCGAACAAAACAACCGCAGCCAACGGCCAGCCAATACGGGAAATCAGTTGGGAATGCACCACGAACGCTGCACCGACCGCTGCGAACGCCTTCCAGTCAGCTGGTTTGGAAAGGTCGATGTCTTCACCTTCGTCGGGCGACCCGACGTTGCCGCGCGCCACTGCAGCCCCGTGCAGAAGTGCGCACACCAGGAGCAGCACGCCGACAACCCGCGGCACGAACCGCGGGTCAACGACATTCGCAGTCAACGGAACACGAATGTTCTGTGAACCAACTAGGACCAGGGTCCCGGCTGCCGCGAGGAGTGCTGTAACGAAGTGCTCTGCGTGGATGCTGAGCGACCGGCCGACTTGCAGTTGACCTGCCCGCTGATCGGGGTGCGCCTTTGACTGCTCGCTTCGCTCAGCACCCGGCTGCATTAGGCCAGCCCGATGTCTCGCAGCACGCCACGAATACGGGTCTCTTCCTCATCGAGGTACGTACGGAACTTGTCACCGTCGAGGTACACATCGTCCCAGCCCTGCTTCTTCATTTCGGCTTTCCACTGTGGGGACTGGTACAGCGCACGAACCGTGTCGAGAAGTTCGGCCTGCTCAGCTGCGCTCAGCCCGGCAGGAGCAACGACGCCACGCCAGTTCTGGAGCTCAAGGTTGAACCCGGCTTCTTTGATGGTGGGGATGTTGGTGCCTGGGATACGGGCATTTCCGCTGGTTGCGAGGGCACGGAGCTTGCCTTCCTTCACCTGAGGAAGGAATTCACCGACGCCAGATACACCGGCCGACACCTTGTTGCCCAACAGTGCTGCGAGTGCCTGACCGCCACCGCTGAACGCGATGTAGTTCAGCTTCTTCGCTTCGGCGCCACCGGCCTTGGCGAGCAAGCCAGCCAGGATGTGGTCGGTGCCGCCCGCGGATCCACCGGCGATCGGAGTGGCAGACGGATTGGCCACCAGATCTGCCACCAGATCAGCAAGGGTCTTGTACTTGGAGTCAGCTGGAACAACGATGATTTCGTCTTCCGCAGTCAACCGGGCGATCGGGGTGACGAACCGCTTGTCCAGCGTGGCCTGTGGCCGGTTTGTCTCGATGGCGCCAACCATGACGAGGCCCATCGTCATCAAGATGTCACCCTTGCCCTGCTCCTGGGCAACAAGCTGCGCCAGCCCAATGGTGCCGCCGGCACCGGCGACGTTGAACACATCTACGCGCTTACGAACGGACGTCTCTTGCATGACGCGCTGCATGGCGCGCGATGTGCTGTCCCAGCCGCCGCCCGGCGCTGCCGGTGCCATGATGCGCAGCGTCTTGCCGGAAAAGCGTGACGTGTCGATGGTGGCTGCAGCTGCTGCGGCAACCGTGGCCGGAGCGACTGTGGCGGCTGGCTTCGTGGCTGTTGCTTTGGCCTTGGCCTTGGTGGTTGTTGCCTTCTTCTTGGTCGCCGCGTTGCTGGAGTTCGCGAGCAGCGACACAAGCAGCAGGGCCGGAATGACAATTCGTGTCGTTCTGCGCATGATGGTGGTTCCCCTTGCACGCAGCAGCGTGCTGCGAGCGGTGAGGAATGTACGGAACACACAACCGCTCGGCTACTTGTGCCAGAAGACACGTTGATCCGCTCGTTGAACCGACATCCGACTCATTTCGAGCGAGTTCTGCTCATTGTGGGCGCGATTCACAATCCGGGCCTGGCGCCGACCGGCCGACTCAGCCGATGACGCGCCGCAGGACGACGCGTGATTCGGTGGTGGCAGCACCGTTTGCCTTGCACCATCGCACGAACAGGTCGAGACCCTCGGGGCCGGCGCAGTCCACCAGCACCGCATAATCGGCGGCGCCGGTGACGTAGGCGGCAAACGCCACTTCGTCTCGATCGGCCAACGCTGCTTCGAACGCTTCCGGCACAACTTCTGGCCGCAACGACAGCTCCACCACGGACCGCAGGCCGCGACCGAGCGACTCGTGATCGACCACCGCCTGGTAGCCGCTGATCACACCAAGGCGTTCCAGCCGCCGAACACGCTCGCCAACCGAGCTGGCTGACAAGTGCACGGCAGCAGCCAACTCTTTCCAACTCTTCCGCCCATCCCGCCGGAGTTCACCAACGATTTGATGGTCAATCTGATCTATCGCCATGGATTCCACGGCGCAATTGTCCCATTTTGATCCTGCTTCCGTCACCTACACGGGAACGATCGGCAGACAGTTGATTCGTGAACAGCGACACTGACCGAATCCCCCTCACAGTTGGGGTGCCCACCGAGACCAAGGGATCGGAAGGCCGCGTCGCGATGACGCCTGATGGCGTTCGCGAACTGTCACGCCACGGGGTCTCCGTGCATGTGCAGGCGGGGGCCGGGGCGAACTGTTCGCTGTCAGACGACGACTACAAGAGCGCCGGCGCGGTCGTGGTGCCAACTGCAGCGGACGCCTGGGCACAGGAGTTGGTCGTGAAGGTGAAGGAGCCGCAAGAGTCCGAGTTTGGCTTCCTGCGCCCCGATCTCACGCTGTTCACGTATCTGCACCTCGCGGCATATCCCCTCGTGGCTGCAGCGCTGCTGGAATCAAAATGCACGGCGATCGCGTACGAGACCGTCGAGGGCGCCAGCGGTGGCCTTCCGCTCCTGGCGCCCATGAGCGAGATCGCAGGCCGGTTGGCACCCCAGGCCGGAGCACAGTTCTTGGAACGCCACAACGGCGGCCGAGGGATTCTCATGGGGGGAGCAGCGGGCGTTCGTCCGGCGCGAGTTGTGGTCTTGGGGGCAGGAAACGTCGGGTGGAACGCGGCCACCATCGCAGCCGGCTTCGGTGCCGACGTATGGATCCTCGACAAGAACCTCGAACGGCTTCGTTACCTTGATCAAATTCTGCGCGGTCGCATGACGACGATTGCGTCGAACATCGGATCAGTCGAGCGGGCCGTTGCCGAAGCCGACCTCGTGATCGGGGCGGTACTCGTGCCGGGCGGGCGAGCTCCAGTAGTGGTTACCCGCAGCATGGTGATCTCGATGAAGCCAGGTAGCGTGATCGTGGACGTCGCAGTCGACCAGGGTGGCTGCATCGAGACAACTCACGAGACTACCCACACCGATCCTGTCTACGAACAGCACGGCGTGATTCACTACGCCGTGGGCAATATGCCAGGCGCGGTGCCCATCACCAGCACGTATGCGTTGACCAACGCGACGCTGCCGTCGGTTGCAGATATCGCCCGCCGCGGGGTCCACTGGGCCGTCAACGACCCGATGTTGGGACCTGGGTTCAATTGCGTTGGCGGACAAGTGACAAACGTTTCGGTTGCGGTTGCGCTCAAAACCGACCACGTCCCTGTTACGACAGTGCTTGCTTGATACATCAACTACTTCGGTCCGGTCACAGATCTCGACAACGTCACAACCACCTCAAGGAATTCGCTTGATTCGGCAATGACTTCTGAGAGCGCTTGCAGAGAGGCTTCAGGTTCTGTACATTCATAGGTGCAGGGCCGTGCCAATCCGTCGTGGCACGGTCCTGCACCTTTTCCGGCCTACTTCTGGACAACTTTTCGGCGAGAGTCCGGTGGGACCGGCGGGCGAGGGGGGTGCTGGTCAAGCGTGCTGGCTGACTCGCAGGGGTAATTACACCCACGTAAGGCAGTCGTTGTTAGTCAGGGGTTCGCGAAGAGCCGATGACAGGTCAGGGCAAACACTTCTGCGGCTTGTGCGCTGTCCAACTGCGCCGACGTGCGCAAGTACTCCCAAGAGGTCCACGACAACGCCGACGCGGCGCTGTGTTGCAGGACGTGAAATTCGTCTCGATCGATGACTACTTGGAGTTCCGGTTCGAACGCAGACCACACAATGGTTGCGAACACGCTATCGGCGGTATGGAGGAGGTTGGACACGTTCGGCGCCAGCATGGCTCGGTGCAACGCTGCCCGGCGCACCGGACTCACACGCTCGAAGAGCCGCTTGCGATGCAACACGAACTGCGACACGCGCTCGTCGAGTGAACCGGCGACACGCAACGTGAGGAACGGAGCCACCCGCTCGAAATGCAGTGCTGCAGCGCTGGAATGCAGGTCTTCCATGTCATCGAAGTGCTGAAAGATGGTGCGCAGGCCTATAGCAGCCTGATCTGCAATTTCTCGAGCTGTTGGTGAAAGGTTGCCGCCCTCCACCAGGTCCAGCCACCCTTCGACAATGGCCGCGCGCGTCCGGCGGCTGCGAAGTTCCCGACCATCGGCCGGTGGTTCGGAGAGGCGCTCACCAGCGCCCTCACTCATAACGGTGATTTCCAACGGTGCTCCCCAGGGATTCCACCTGCCAAATATGAGTCTGGCACGTGAGCGAGACCCTGCCAGACCAGCCAAGCGGGTCGGGGGCCTTGAACGGGCCTCTTCCCGGCCTAATTCGTACGAATATTCGAAGCGAGAGTGGTCGACAGCAGCGCAGAAGCGGCGGACACCATGTCGGCTAGAACCTCTCCGGCCGGGCGCACGGACTTCACCAGCCCACTCACCTGCCCAGCGGCCAACATCGAGTAGTCGGCGTGGCCCGAAGCCTCGGCTCCGCGGAGCAACGGGGCGATCAACGCGCTCTGCATTCCCATCGGCAACGCCTTGATTCCGGACTCTTCCCACGCATCGATGAGTGGGTTGGTGATGTTGCGCATGGTCTTGCCGGAGTACAGACGAGTGACCTTTGTGCTCTCGTCGCTGGCCGCCACAATCCGCTCTTTGCGGGCAGCATCTTGCGCTGCTTCGTTGGTCGCGATGAAGACAGTTCCGCACCACGCGCCTGCACAACCCATCGCGAGCACTGCAGCCAGCCCTCGCCCGTCGCCGATGCCGCCGGCCGCAATGACCGGGGTGTCGCCAGCCACGTCAAGCACCTGTGGCAGCAGCGCCATGGTGCCGATCCGGCCTGTATGGCCTCCGGCTTCACTGCCCTGAGCGACGACCGCGTCGACTCCGGCTGCGAGAACTCGCCGGGCCGCTTTGACGTTGCCGACCAGCGAGATGACGATGGTGCCGGCGTCGCGCAGTTGGCGCATGAACGGCGCCGGATCACCGAGCCCTGTTGCCAGCACTGGTACCCCCATGCCGACGATCACATCGATCTGACGCTGCGGGTCGAACAGCGCTGCGGCCATGCCGACGTCTTCGGTCTTGCGGTCTGGGCGTTGGGTGACAGGCAGGTCGAGCTGCTGCCGGAGTTCTTCGACGGCAGCCTTGTGCCCCTCGGGGATGAGTGACGACATCGACGTGCCGGGAGGCAGCGATGACGGAGTGGCCGATTTTGGGCCAAGCACCGGCAGAAGGATGTCGACACCGAACGGCTTGTCCGTCAGCTCACGAATTCGTGTGATTGCGGCTTCCATCTCGTCTGGTCCGTATCCGGTTCCTCCGAGCACGCCCAGCCCGCCAGCGTTGGACACAGCTGCCACAAGTTCTGGGCCGGCGACACCGTGATTGGACTCTCCGACAGTTGGGCCCATGCCGGCGAGCAGCACGGGATACTCGATTCCGAACAGGTCACAGATTCGGGTACGGAGGACAGGACGGGCAGCCATGTGCTCAACATAGGAGCCAAGCGCACGCCGCCGCCAGCCACGACAACTGGTGTCTGCAATCAGGCCGGGTCAGGCCCATGATCGGGGACAGTTGGTCATGGTGCGGATTGACCGCCGCGCACAACGCGTCCTGGCGTTTCACCGGTCGGTTGTCCGTCGGTCATGATCTCCACTCCGTGCACGAACGTGTGGCGGTAGCCATCTGCACGCTGCAGCAAGCGACGGCCACCCGCTGGGAGATCGTGCCGAATTTCAGGGTGGAACAGGCGAAGCGCTTCGAAGTCGATCAGGTTGAGATCTGCGCGATACCCGGGCGCAATGACACCGCGGTCGAGGAGCCCCACTGTCTGGGCAGTGAGCATCGTCTGCTTTGCTACGAGGGTCTCGATTGGTATGCGCCCATAGGGCCGGTCGCGGCCCCACCACTGAAGCATGGTCGTGGGAAAACTGACATCGCAGATCGTGCCCACGTGGGCGCCGCCATCGCTGAGACCAGCGACCGACGCAGGATGAGCGATCATCTCGCCAACAGCATCGAGGTTGCCCGACACGAAGTTGCCAGCAGGCATGTACAGCATGGCCTTGCCACCATCTTCGAGCAGCCAGTCATAGGCAAGCTCGGCCGCGTCGACACCCATCCGCGCTGCGGTGGCCTCAACAGAGTCCTGAGTTACCGGTTCGTACTGCGGGTTTTCCCCAAGACGGAACATGAACTTGAACCGTTCGATAGCTGCACTGCCCAACGGACCGTTTCGGTCGGTTGTACGTCCGTCGATGATGGCCCGGCGAAGCTCCGGAATGGCCATCATGGCGACCCGTTCGGCGAGCGGGAGCCCAGCGATCTCTTGATACGCGGGGCTATACATGAACGGGTTGAGTGTGCCCTCGAGGCCGAACAGCAACCCGATGGCCCGTGCCCCGACCTGAGCGCGCATCGTTACGCCCGCTCGGGTCGCTTCGGCGAAGCTGTCGAGGATCAGCCGCCAGTCTTCTGGCGCACGCACCGATTGTGCAACCGAAACTGAAATGGGCCTGCCGGACTCAGCTGCCATTCGGCGGAACAGTGTGACCTCGGCATCACGATCGAAGAAGTCGCTGACGGCCTGCAGCACTCCCCCTCCAGCGTCGGCCAGGCCCATCGCGATACCAACCAGTTCATCTACCTCGGCGTTCAGCGTTGGGGTCGGCTCGCCAAGGCTGCTCTTATGATTGATGGTCCGCGAGGTCGAAAACCCGAGTGCGCCGTCGCGTATGGCGTCAGCTGCAAACGTACGCATGCGAGCAATGTCGTCTGGTGTAGCCGGTTCTTGCTTGGCGCCGCGCTCGCCCATGACGTGCAACCGAAGCGCTGCGTGGGGCAACTGGGTGCCGAGGTCGATGTCGCGCGGACGACGGTCCAGAAAGTCAAGGTACTCGCCGAACGTCTGCCACTCCCACGTGAGGCCTTCGTGGAGCGCCGTGCCGGGGATGTCTTCGACTCCCTCCATCAGCTGAATCAGCCGGTCTCGGTTATGTTCGAACACAGGAGCAAACCCGACACCGCAGTTACCCATCACGACGGTGGTGACACCATGCCAACTGGAGGGAGCCAGCGCCGAATCCCAGGTGGCTTGACCGTCGTAGTGCGTGTGGATGTCAACGAACCCGGGCGTGAGCATCAGCCCGTCGGCGTTGATCGTGCGGGCGGCCGTTCCGGACACCACACCGACTTCGGTGATCACGCCTCCACTCACAGCAACATCTGCAGTTCGAGGCGGTGCGCCGGTACCATCGACGAGTGTTGCGCCGCGGATGATCAGATCGTGCTCAGCCATCGAATGACTCCGTTCAGCGTGTCGGATTGCGGCCTGTGATTGACAGCCGGTTCATTCGCAGACTACCCAGAACGAAGCGTGCAAACCTTGAGCAACCCGATCGAGCTCGCGCGGCGGCTACTAAGGTTTCTGTCATATGCGTCTCGTGACGTGGAACCTGAACGGGCTGGAAGATGCCAACATCGACGACCGCACCGAGGCGGCCGTCTTCACCATGATTCTCGGCGCCCGCCTCGACCAATTGCACGCGGGAACGGCAGCAGAATCCCCGCCCGACGTCATCGTCCTCCAAGAAGTGACGAAGCGAATGCTCGCCGCCAGTATTTCGCGTCACCTCCCAGCGGGTGGATACTCCGTGATCCCCATCGACGCGCCTGACCGCGAAGTGTTCGAGGTACTCGCATTTCGAAACACGGTCAGCTTTGTCGACTACAACCTCGTCCCGCTGGTCGCCAGCAACTACGGGCGTTTGCTCCACACCTTGGATCTCACCACGGAAATCGCTCCCGCCAATAGAGTGCCGTTGCGGATCTTAACGGCCCACTTCGACAGCGGCACGGACGGAACCAAAATCCGTACAGCCCAACTTCGCCAGGTCGCAGCTGCGGCCACCAGCGCCGCCGTGTTCGCCGGCGACGCCAACCTGCGCAAAGCCGAATGGGAAGCCGTACAGCCCAACGTTTCCATCCGCGATGCATGGGAAGTGCTCGGCCGCCCCGCAGACACCCGGGTGACGTGGGTGCGAGATGAATACAAGGCTCGGTTCGACCGAGTGTTCGTGGGGTCAGCCGTTCGTCCTACTGCTATGCACGCATACGGACGAGACCCGCTGCCCGGTTCGGGGACTCCTATCTCGGACCACGTGGGGCTGGCGTTCGACTTCACTGTCGTCTGACCAACGTGTTCTCCCCAGACCGCGCTGAGTTACTTAGGTAGTTAGTGCAACAGGTGGCTCGCCTGGTTCATCACGTTTACGCAGCCGACGATGCCTGCGGCAAACGCAACGTTGCGCAGTGCAAGGCGGGAAAGACTCGCATCAATCACCCCGGTGTACCCAACAGTTGCTTGGTGGACGTTCAGCGTGAATCCCGTCCCTGCCCGATCTGCGCTGATCAGCCGTCGCCCCAACGTCAGCGAAGTCAGAGCCGATGCGGCCACGAGGCCCATCTTCAAAGCAAGTGCTCCGACGTACACCCGCCCGACGTTGGTGCCTGTGATCGTGCCGTCGAAAAGCGCCTCAGGACCTGATCGTCGGAGATTGGCGATGCCGGTGATGACCACGACTGCTAACCCTCCTCCGGCGAGCATCGCGTACCGAGGTGTGATCCAGCCCAGCAGCTTCGGTCCGAACCCGAAGGCGCCGGCCCGCCCGGCCATGGCAACCGCACCAATAGCCAGCAGCCACGAACTGACTCCCAGCAGATGAAGTATCGAGAAACCAATGTCTTCGGCAAGCGAGGTCACACCCGTGGCGCTGTTCAGCTCATGATCATCAGCAACGGCTACCGCTGCCGAATGCCCGGTGCCCACTGCAACTGCAGTTCCGTTCTGAGCGGCTGTCAGGCGAGCACCCAGGTTCGGCGAAATCGCTTCGAGCGCCTGCCGCGACGGCGTGTTGTGAGCGGCAACCGATTCAGCCACGCCGGTGATGTCTTCGCTCCCTAAGTGCACATACTGTGATGGAGCGTGCACCCGGACGACAACCACCCACGACCCCGGGGCAGGGTACGTGACAGTTGCTTGGGCCGAGGTAGCGCTGATGGCAACCATTGGTTTGGTGGCTACCCGCACATCAGGATCATCGGACAGCCCTGCGATGTCCAACACGGCCCCTTTGACCGGGCGGCCTTGCTTGTCATACGCAGTTGCCCGATAGGTACGTGTGGGCCCCTCGTCCCGAATGGAACCCGACTCGGTTTCACGGTTGCACAACCCACACCGTTGTCATCCCGTGCAGCCCCGCATCGCTCTCAGCGTGGGTGAGGATGTGGCAGTGGAATGCCCACACCCCCGGGTATTTGTTGGTCACGATCACGTCGTATCGCTCACCCGGAGCAATGTTCAAGGTGTCAACCACCATGGGGGTTGTGAGGAAGTTGCCGTCCTTCGCAACCACCGTCATCGGGTGCCCGTGCAAGTGCATCGGGTGGATAATCAGGCCCTCGTTCATGAAACGCACCAGCGTCCGTTCGCCGACCTTGGCAACGATTGGAGCTGTGGCAGGGAAACCTTTGCCGTTGATACCGAACCCGAGCGGACCATCGGTGAGAACCTCGGTGTACTCCTTGTCGTGTGCGGCGAACGCAGGTGTCGGCGTCGTGGTGCAGTCGACGATCAATGCACCGAGCAGCCCAAGCGGCACCTGGGCATCAGCGGCATGGTGCGAGTGATACATGTGCGAACCGCAGTTGATCGGTGTCAGCGTGTACTCGTATGTTGCGCCTGGCACGATCGGGTCCTGGGTCACGAACGTGACGCCGTCCTGCTTGTTGTCGGCAACCTCAAGGCCGTGCCAGTGGATAGAGGTTGACTCTGGCAGCTCGTTCTTCAGGCGGACCTTCACCGTTTCGCCTTGCTTGATGCGCAGCTCTGGGCCTGGCACTGCACCGTTGTACGTCCACGCCTCGTACGTCGTTCCAGGTGCGACCTCCCACTGCACAACCTTCGCCGTGAGTTCATACACAGGAACACCGTTTTCGATCTTCGGTGCGATCGGTTG
This sequence comes from Acidimicrobiia bacterium, assembly GCA_043720595.1. Classification (GTDB taxonomy): domain Bacteria; phylum Actinomycetota; class Acidimicrobiia; order Acidimicrobiales; family JANYDT01; genus JANNBN01. The sequence continues at coordinate 13,076 of JAYSSK010000110.1, read as the reverse complement.
GTTGCCAATGCCCTTCGTCGCAGCGGGCGGACCCGCAAGAAAGTCCTTCACCACTTTTTCGTGCGCGTCGTCAACGGCTTTCCAATCCAGTTCTCCCGTCGCAGCTTCGCCAGATGAACTCACATCTGACGGCGTTCCGGATGTCTCTGAACCAGATGCCACACCTGGCGCGGTCACCGTCAGCTTCGCAACCATGCCGAGGTCCTTGTGCCCAGGAATGTCGCAAAACACTTCGTACGTTCCGGCCTCAAGATGTGGGGTGTCGACCGTCTGAACCTGATTCTTCTTCAACTTCTTTGAAACGAACAACCCCTTGATACCCATGTCGTGGGGTGTTGCCGCAGTGTTGCGGATTTCCCACTTGACCGGGCCGGCAGGAATAGTCGAAGGCGACATCTTGACGGCGTAGTCGGTGAGGGTGACCTTCACGATTGTCGGCCCAGACGGTGTCGCTGCGGCGGTGCCACCGGAATCGCCGTCAACGGTTGCGACCCGGTTGCCCGAGACCACCAACGCAATGACAGCCACCCCCACGGCAAGGAACGCAAGCGGCGTGGCAACCAACGAAAACCAGTCCAGTTCTCGGCCAGAGTCACGTCGACCCGGGACACGCGTTCGAACGCGGCCCGCATTGGGATCGCTTTCCAAAGGTTCGCGTTCGAGGGTGTCGCTCACCGAACCACCACCACGGTGGTCGATGCGTGATTCACGACCTGAGTGGAAACGGACCCGAGAATCAGACCGAGGAACCCACCGTGACCGCGCGCACCGACCACGATCATGTCGGCGTGTTCGCCCGCCTTGATGAGCGCTGCACCCGGCGAGTCGCACACGACAACAGATGTGATCTCAGATCGAGCAGTGTCATCAGGGACCGCGTCGCGCAGTGCTGTGTCCATCGTGGTTCGATGCATCTGCTCGTATTCGTCGGCTCCGACGACATACCCGACCACATCGACACCAGCGGCGTAGGGGTAGGTCCATGCGAAGACCGCCTTGACGTGAGCACCCCGAAGTTTCGCTTCGTTCAGTGCCCAGTGAAGAGCGGTTGCCGATCCTTTCGAGCCGTCGATACCGACGACAATTTCGGGGCGGCCCGTGGCTGCGGTGCTATTCATGATTGCTCCCTCTTGGATGGTTCACTCGCCGGCGATGAACCGGGTGACTGCATCGTGAGGGCCACTGGCATTTCGCGGGGAGGGTCAAAGGTCCCAAGGCAGCTGCCGGAAGTCCTGTTGAACGCCGGCTTGACTCACAGGCCGCAATCTCAACCCTTGAAGGGAACGACCCATCGAAGCGATGTTCCGCTTCCGGTTTCGTTCGGCACGACTTCGGACCGGCCGCCAAACATGGCGGCTCTGGCGGTTACGTTTCGCGTACCGGAACCTGGCGCAGCGTCGCGCCCGATTCCGACACCGTCATCATCGACGCAGATCGACACCCGCCCATCGGCCACCCGCACCTGGACCCGAGCCGAGGAAGCCCGCGCATGCCGGGCAACATTCGACAACCCTTCGCGGAGAACACCTAGTAAGTGGTCATGCAATCGGACCGGAACGCTGTCCAGCTCACCGGACAACTCGACGTCCGGAGAGAACCCGAGCGCACGTGCTGCTTCGTCGACGCACTCGTTGACAAGCTGAGTGAGTGTTGCTCGGCCCGGTAACTGCGAATGGAGATCGAACACCACGGCACGAACCTTCTTGATGGTTGCATCGATCTGGTCGACGACCTCGTTCAGCCGTTGCGCGGCAGTCGGGTCCGTCACACGGGGAAGAGCTGCGGAGATCCGCATGCCTGCGGCGAACAGGTCCTGGATAACTGTGTCGTGGAGATCACGCGCAATCCGTTCACGATCATCGAGGACTTTGACCCGGGTTTCCGCGGCGCGGCCTTGAGCCGCAGCGAGGGCCAAGGCCACGCGAACGGCGAACGTGTCGAGTGTCGCACGAGCATCGGAGGAGTATCGAGGATCGTTTTGACCTCGGGCGACCACGAGGATTCCAGAGGACCGACCACCGAGGCGAAGCGGCGCTCCCAACAGGTCACCTAGGCCGTCACGAAATCCTTCGGGCACCATCTCGCTGGCATTGATGTCGACCACTCGGTCAGCGAGGCGGACCAGCTCCACCATCGCAGGAGGCGGAGTTCCGCCCGCGGCAGCAAATCGGGTGGCCGTAGGACCGTGGCAGCCGACGAGATGATCAAGGTCCAACTCTTGGTCCCGGATGACGACAGCAGCGTCGATCGAGTCGGTGAGCAGGGCGGCGATCCCGGCGATGTCGTCGTAGGTGGTCTGTGTAATGCCGTTCTCGAGCAGCTGCGACACGAGCATGCCGATGTGCGAATCAAGGCGCCTTGCACGAGCTTCGGCCTCGTGTTGGGTGCGTTGCGCCGAGATGTCGACAACATGGCTGAGCGTCAGTGCCGGCTCGCCGTCGTTGGGCATTCGCACAGTCTGTTCGTTGGTCCAGACATATGAGCCGTCGGTCCGACGGTATTGCCGGTCTCGACGCACGGCCACCTGCCGTCCGTCGGCCATTTGGTGCAGCGCCTCGAGGTCTGCACGGACATCGTCTGGATGCGTACGAGTGCGCAGATCTGTGTCGACCAATTCGTTGATCTCGGCATCGAGGATTGCAGCGAACTGCTCGTTCAATCGACGCACGATACGAGCTCCGCCGGAATGCACCTCGGTGACCACCATGCCAACCGGGGCACCCTCGAAGGCCGAGCGGAAATACTGCTCGCTGACGGCAACTTGGGCTAACAGGCGTCGGCGTTCACGATCGGCCTTGCGACGCTCGGTCACGTCGCGGATGCTCACCGCCACGAACGCGCTGCCGTTCAACGACAGCGGTGCCAGCCCGACCTCGACTGGAAGCTCGGACCCGTCAGCACGAAGCATCGAGAGCTCCAGCGCACTGCCCATTGGGCGCGAGGTCGGATGCTCGACATAACGAGTGCGCAGCGACGTGTGTGCCCGAGCCGACGCGTGCGGAACGAGCACTTCAACCGGCTGATTCACCAGGGAAGACGCCACATGGCCGGAGAGCGTCTCGATGGTGCGGTTGGCGAACTGGATGATGCCGCTGTGGTCGACGAGCAACAACCCATCGGGAGCCGACTCAAGAACGGCCGTTGCCGTCCGCGCGTCCAACGCAAACCTCGCCGAGTCGTTTGCTGGGCTAGTACCAGGGTTGTCCACGGATCCTCCTGACGTGGCGCCTGCACCGGCACTGTATTCGCTGTTCTTGGTTGGCGTTCATGGTTGGCGTTCTTGGTTGGCGTTCGTGGTCCGGGTGCACAAGTCAGCTTCGGGCCTTTTGACCCTCCCGTTTTTCGACCGTTTCTGCTGAAATGCGCAGAGGTCCTTGTGGGCCACAACGTGCAAAAGGGGTAGCAATGAGTACAGATCAGGCCGGAGAGGGAGACCCGGCCCCCGGAACCGTACTCGTGGGGGTCGACGGCTCAGAGTCTGCACGCCATGCCTTGGCGTGGGCAGTGTTCATAGCGAGACGCCAGCACAAACCAGTTCGAGCGGTGAGTTGTTTCCACGTACCCGTCATGAATCGACCGGACCTCCTCGGATTCACTGTCGACCAGAGCATCCCGGAATCAGTCCGCAACGCCCACGCCGAATTCATCACGGCTGCACGCGAACGTGTCGCGCACCTCGATCCTTCAATGGAGTTCGACGGGGTCGTGGTTGAAGGGACGCCACAGGTCATGATTCCTCGGTTGGCGAAACCCGAAGATGTGATCGTTGTCGGATCGTTGGGGACGACGGGGTTCGTTGCAGATCTCATGGGCACGGTTGCCACCGCTGTCGTGCGCCACGCCAAATGTCCAGTGATCGTGGTGCCGGGCGAGGCCGGGATACCGCACGGCACACGCCTCGGTTCGGTCACTGTGGGCGTCGATGGTTCTGCGAGCGGCGACACCGCAATCCGGTGGGCATGGGACATCGCTTCGAACGGTGGAGCAGCCGAGCTACGCGTCGTGCATGCCTGGGAGACCTCACCCGGTTTGTACATGGAAGTTCCCGAGGTGCCCACGGGCCGTTACGAGCAACGCGGCCGCAACACCCTCGATCACGCCGTCGACCGGCTGGCCCGAGAGGTGGGGGACTTTGGGACGCTCGCGGTGACCAAGATTCTCAGCAGCGATGTCAGCCGCGTTGCCTTGACGGAGGCGTCAAACTCGACCGATCTGTTGGTGCTTGGGTCACATGGCCACGGCATCGTGGCCCGGATGATTCTCGGGTCGATCAGCCGAAGTGTGGTTGAACATTCGCATTGTGCAGTGGCTGTTGTCCGATAGCGGCGCAATGCGAAACGCCCTGGGGAAGCGCTGTCGGGACCTTCGGCACTGTGCACTGTGGGCGCGAATCTGCTTGTGTTGATGGAGTGTCTGACACAACTGCTCATGCGCCCATCAAGGTGTTCCTTCTCGATGACCACGAAGTCGTGCGTGAGGGTGTCCGTCAGCTGCTCGAAACTTCGGATCGAATCGTTGTCGTGGGTGAAGCGTCGACGTGCAAAGAAGCGCTGCTCCGAGTTCCTGCAGTGTCACCCGATGTGTGTGTGCTCGACGTGCAGCTACCCGACGGGTCCGGTGTCGAAGTCTGCCGAGACATTCGCAGCAATCATCCAAACATCGCGTGCCTCATGCTCACATCGTTCTCCGACGACGAGGCACTGTTCCAATCGGTCCTCGCCGGCGCCGCAGGTTATGTGTTGAAGCAGATCAGGGGCAACGATCTCGTCGGCGCGGTGGAGCGCGTTGCTGCTGGCGAATCGCTCATCGACCCGGCGCTCACTGGGCGCCTGCTGGAACGACTGCGAAGCCCGCATCCCACAGAAGATCCTCGGATGGCGTCGCTCACGCGACTCGAACGCACAATTCTCGATCTTTTGGCCGAGGGCCTCACCAACCGACAAATCGCGGAGCGGGTTCACCTGGCCGAGAAGACCGTGAAGAACTACATCTCGTCAATCTTGTCGAAACTCGGCATGTCCAGGCGCACCGAGGCTGCGGTGTTCGTGGTGCGGTCCACACAAATGCCCTGACCCTGGGACCTTCGGCACTAGTGCTGAGACTCATCTCGGCGCATACTGAACCATGACCGAGAACCTCGTCGAGTTGTCTGTTCCCGATTGTCTGGCTCGCCTGAATCTCACAACCATGGGTCGCCTGTGTGTGGTCGAGGACGGTTATCCGGTCGCGTTCCCCGTGAATTATCGTCTGGTGGCTGGCCCCGGAGGCGATCCGCGCGTCGTGATGCGCACCGGCCCCGATAGCGTCATGCACCAGCCAGGGAACCTCGTGTCCCTCGAAATCGATGGTAGCGATCCGTTGTCTGACACGGGCTGGTCTGTCATCTGCCGCGGGGTACTGCACGATGCCGAGCCGACCGACGAGTGGCTCACCGGCCAGGACCCACACCCGTGGATCGAGGACCGCAACCAGTGGCAGTACATCGTTCCGAGCCTCATCACCGGACGACGCGTGGCTCAACCCGAGGTTACCTGGGCCTTGTCTGTGCGCGGTTACCTGTAGCGGCGCGCGCAGGAGTTCGGGACGGGACCTTCGACCCGGCTCCAGCGACCATTGGCACTTGTGCGGTGGTTCACTCTGTGCGAGAACTGACTTATGACACCCTCGCCCGATATTCATACGTGTCCATACTGCGAGCTTCGGTTCCTGTACGCCGACGAGGTACGCGACCACGTGATCCATGATCACCCTGAACATGCGTCGACGGTCGAGACTGCCCACATCGTCGAACTACCGAAGGGCTGAACAATGAGCAAGATGCCAGCAAAGAGTGCGCTGTTAGAAGCGGCGGTCGACAACGGCGATCCTTCGGCCAAGACGACGAGCCATGTTGCTTTCACAGCCGACGCAGAAAAGGCGGTTGAGCACGCCGACGCCGCCTATGCGGTACTCCACTCCGGCACCGACCTGTCGCTGGCGGCCTTGCATGTAAAGAAGCGCAGCGAGTTCTCGATCGGTGCACCAGGCACCGAACTGGTGTGCCTTGTGGTCAAAGGCGAGGGATATCTCACGTCGGCGACGTCGCCAACCGGTGTCGATGGCCACGAGGACGACAAGGACGACGAGGAGGAGGAGGAGGAGGAGGAGGAGGAGGAGGAGGAGGAGGAGGAGGAGGAGGACGACGACAAAGCGGTTCGGACCCGCCTCCGAGAAGGACGGCTGATTGTCGCCAATGGCCCGATGATGTTGCGGACGAAAAGCCACGGTTTACGCCTGCTCGTGATCTCCCACATCACCCACACATTGCTTCCGGCGGTACGTTGAACATGTTGAACCTCCAGCCTCCCGAACAGGAACCCGGAAGCGAAACTCGGGCCGAGGTGCCGAACATGCCACTCACGCTCACCGTTCCCGCCGACGGGCTCACGGCGAACCATCGAAGCCTTGACGCCGCAGCGGTCATCGCAGCTCAACTCGACCTTCCCATCAGGGTTTCCTCGCTGCTCGACGAGTCGACAACGCTCGGTACGCGCCAACGCATGTTGAGGCACCTGACGGACTCGATTCCCGTCGACCTCCACGTCACCACCACCATCGATCACGGGTCCGACGCCACGGCATTCATCCTCGACCACATTGCCGACCACACCACGCTGGTCGTTCTCTCAGGTGCAACGACGGGCCTCGGGCTACCTGGATCGATCACCCATGAGGTGCTTCGGTTTGCCTCCGCTCCGGTGATGTTCACGGGGCCTTCCTGCCTACAATGGGATGGCCCAGTGAGGCGAATTCTCGTGCCTATCGACGGGTCACGGCTGGCAGAACGCTGCTTCCCTAATGCAGCGGCTTGGGCACAGGCAACGAGCAGCCCCGTCGAATTCGTCACGGTTGTCGACCCTGGAGCATTTCGGTCTGCGCCAGTGGCTGAGCACGACGTGGTGGAATCCGGTTTTGTCGCCGCAACAGCTCGGGACTTTCACGAGCAATACGGCGTGACGACGACCTCGGACGTCCTGCACGCCCGGATGTCTCGCCGGGCCGAAGCGATCGCAGACTGTGCCGGTGACGAGCCGGGCACGATCGTATGCATGGCTAGCAACGGGTCGGCGCACAAGCCGCGCACCCTCGCAACGACAACCACCAGAGTGGTGCACCTGGCCCCATCGCCGGTGATTGTCGTTCGCTCGTAAGGGCCTCGGCCAAGGGTCTCGGCTAGGGTCTCGGCCTCCACCGAGGCGGGGGTTACAGGAACTGCAGGAGATCTTTCTCGATCTCCTCGGGTGTCACGGTGGGTTCAAAGCGTCTCAATACCGATCCATCGCGGCCGACAAGGAACTTCGTGAAGTTCCATACCACCTCTGGTGTGCCGTCGTCCTTCGGCTTTTCCGACGTCAGAAACTTGTAGAGATCGCAGGCACCGTCGCCGTTGACTTCGACCTTGGAGAACATCGGGAACGTGACGCCGTAGTTGGACGTCGCGAACTCGAGGATTTCCTCGTCAGTACCGGGTTCCTGTGCCCCAAACTGATTGCAAGGGAAGCCCAGAACGGTGAATCCATTTGCAGCGGTTGAATCATGAAGCGCACGCAGACCTGCGTACTGAGGCGTGAGGCCTCAACGGCTGGCGACGTTGACCAGCAAACAGGCCGTGTCAGCGAAACGCTGGAACGAGACTTGCTCGCCGGTGATGGATGTCATGGTGAGGTCGTGAAAAGTTGACATCATGCGAACGTAGCTGAGACAGGGCGTGAACGCTGCCACCCACCGTTTCGAACTGTGCCGCCATGTGCGACCATGCGGTGATGAGCGCAATTCGCCCGTTCCGTTTCGCAGTTCAGGTACATGGGTTGCTCACCTCGGACTCACTCCGATCCCTCCGTTCGCCGCTCGGCCGCGCCCAGCCGTTATCCAAATTGTGGACTTGGGTGGTCTGTGACCACCTGAGTCCACAATGTGCAACCGAATAGAGTTCGCCTGGATCGGGTAATTGTCGCACCCCCGCCTCATACTGATCTCAGTCGCTTCCCCCGCGTCGTCAACCTTTTTCAATACGGTCTCAATTTCGCGGGCGGGTATATGAGTCACAAGTCTTCCTCAGACATCGATCAGCTTCTCCACAAGATCGCCCGCAGCCAAATGGGGCTCGTAACCACGACCCAGGCGGCCAGCGTCGGGGTCAGTAATCACGCACTGACGCATCGCCGGTCCGTTGGACTGCTGGTCCCAGTCTTTGCGCAGGTGATGCGACTCGCAGCAGCCGAGGCCTCATCACAACAACACGCTCTGGCTGCGGCCCTGGCGGTGCCAGGCTCCGTGGTTGCTGGCCCGTCGGCCGGTTTCATCCTGGGGCTACCCGTCGGCACCGTGTACGGGCGTCGATCGGCTGACGTGGTTCTGAGTGTTGCAAGTGCGAAGACCGTTGAGCTGGGCGGACTGAGAGTCGTGCGGCAACAGCAGGTCCTACCCAGCAGGCCGTGGTTCGGCGCCCTCTTGGCGACGCCGGCTGCGGCCATTGTGATGCTGCCGCGGTTCAACGACGCGTCGACCGTCGAACGATGCCTGGATCATTGCTTGGCGCATCGCCTGGTCACGGTGGAGTCCGTCCGCCTACTGATCGAATCGCGGCCGTATCGTTCTCTTCCCGGTCGGACGATGCTCCTTCACCTTCTCGCAGCGAGGCGTGGAGGAATCGGACATAGGAGCATGAAAGAACAGCGGGTCGACACGTGGCTGACCCGAGCTGGCTTGCGCGGCTGGCGGCGAAACTATGTGGTGATCATGCCCGATGGGACCAGGGTCGAGGTCGACTTCGGGTGGCCCGAGCACAAGTTGGCATTGGAAGTCAGCCCGTTCTTCACACACGGTTCGAGGGTCACCCAAGAGAGGGACGTCGTGCGTCGGCGCCTCCTTGTCCAAATGGGATGGACCGTGGTCGAAGCGACGGACCCGGACTTGGTCGACGAGGCAGCGTTCGAACGAGTGGCCGAGTTGTTGCGGCTACTTGTGGACTGAGGTGGCCACAGACCACCGGAGTCCACAATCAGCCAAGTGACCGGAGCGGCTACTCGGCCACTTTGGCGCCGGTCATGATGGCCACGGCGTCGCTCATGCTGATGGCCTTCGGGTCCACAACAGCTACTCGGCGGCCGAGGCGCTGGATGTGGATGCGGTCCGCAACCTCGAACACGTGCGGCATGTTGTGGCTGATAAGGATGACCGGCATACCCTTGGACCGGATATCGCGGATCATCTGCAGGACCTGACCGGATTCCTTGACGCCCAATGCTGCGGTGGGTTCGTCGAGGATGATCACCTTGCTGCCGAACGCTGCGGCACGGGCCACGCTGACGGCCTGGCGTTGACCACCGGACAGTGTCTCCACCGCCTGTGTGATGTCCTGCAGCGTGCCAATGCCCAGCTCGTCGAGGGCCTTCTTGGCATCGCGCCGCATCCCGGGCTTGTCGAGCATGCGTAACACCGTGCCGAGCGGGCCAGAGCGCCGCCGCTCACGCCCGAGGAACACGTTGGTGGCAATGTCCAGCGCAGGGGCGACAGCGAGCGACTGGTACACCGTCTCGATGCCCGCAGAGCGGGCGTCCTGGGGGCCTTTGAAATGGACCCGTTGACTGTCGAGTTCGACATGGCCCTCGTCGGGCACCATGGCCCCGGAGAGACACTTGATGAGCGACGATTTGCCGGCGCCGTTGTCTCCGATGACAGCAAGCACCTCACCAGGGAAAAGCTCAAAGTCTGAGCCGTTGAGCGCAGTGACACGGCCGAACCGCTTGACCAAACCCGTGCCAGACAGAATGGGCTGCCCCGCCGGGCGAGGCGCTGTTATCGAACTGCTCATTTGGCGACCTTTCGGATCCACTGGTCAAGACCGACTGCAATGAGAATGAGGGCACCGATCGCGAAGTTCTGCCAGTACGGATCGACGTCGGACAGTTTGAGACCAAGACGGAACACCACCACGACGAGAGCGCCGACGAGGGTTCCCCAAAGTCGACCGCGGCCACCGAACAGCGACGTGCCGCCGATCACTACTGCGGTGATGGTCTCTAGGTTGATGTCGACGGCAGCGTTGTGCGATGCCGACAACGACCGCCCGATCTGAATCCAACCACCGAAGGCATACAGTGCACCGGCAACCATATACACACTTAGGATTACGCGATTCACGTTGATACCGGCGAGACGGGCTGCCTCTTTGTCGTCGCCGGTGGAGTAGACGTGCGAACCCCACGCCGTGTTTGAGAGAACCCAAGCGAAGACCACGTAGGTGAGGATCATGAGCAGCACGCCCACGGTAATGGTGAGACCGGTCTGACGATTTCCCAACGTGAGTTCTTTGCCGGTCCACAGCAGTAGGCCGTCGTAAGCATTGGTTGCCGGGTTGTCGCCCATGTCGGTCTTCGAGATCGTGCGGGCCTGGCCGTATAGCAGCGCAAGCGACTGGAAGATATAGAAGGTGCCGAGCGTGGTGATGAAAGGAGGCAGGTTCACTCGGGTCACAAGGAACCCGTGAAACGCCCCGAGCGCCAGCCCGACGACAAGCCCAGCGAGGAGCGCAATGATGGCTGGCCACCCGCGCTCCGAGAACATTTTGGCCACTACAAGGTGGGTAAGAATCATGCCCGTTCCAACGGCAAGGTCGACACCTGCGGTGAGGATGATGAGGGTCTGACCCACTGCAAGCGTGGCTAGAACAGCGGCCTGTTGCAACATGATGCCGACGGTGGCGGCTTTCAGGATCTTCCCGTCGCTGAAGAACCAGAACACGATCGTGGAGAACAACAGCACGGCAGCAGGGCTCACCGTGGGGTAGCGATGCAACAGGCGCTGAATCCCGGCGAGCGGCCCAGTGCGATGGCTGAAGGAATCGGCGGCGGAAGCCGCTGGTGCATCGGAAGCGTCGGACACGGCGTCAGACATAGTTGTCCTTGTGGCGAGCGGAGGTGGTGTGAAGGGCACGAGCGAGTTGCAGAAGAAGCCGGAGATGCGGGAGATGCGGTGGACGACAAGACAGAGTAGTGACGACCGTCACGTCAGCCAGTGAAGCACAGAAAAGCAAAAGGGGCGGGCCGTTTCCAGCCCGCCCCTCACTGCGTGTTGACCGTCAAGCGCCGGAGACCATCGGCACTTGGCAGTCGACTACTGGGATCAGCCCCAGCAGATCTTCTGGCCGTCGGCGACGGAGATACTGGTGACGCCGTCAACTGCCTTGTCGGTGACCAGCGCAACGCCGGTGTTGAAGAAGTCAAGACCAGGAGTAACTGCTGGCTTTGGCTTGCCGCCTGCGAGGTCGACGATTGCCTGCATACCCTTGGCGGCCATCTGGCCTGGGTACTGCTGAGCGGTTGCGCCGATGACGCCGGAAGCGACCAGCTCGAGGCCAGGCTTGCAGCCACCGTCGACAGAGACGATGAGCAGGTCCTTGTCCTTGCCAGCAGCCTTCATCACGTCGTATGCGCCCTGTGCTGCAGGCTCATTGATCGTGTAGATGACGTTGACGTCTGGGTTCTTCAACAAGCAGGCTTCCATTGCCGACTTGCCGCCGTCAACGTTGCCGTTGGTTGGCTCGTGGCATACAACCTCATAGTCGCCGCCGGCTGCATACTTGCCGGTTGCTGGCTCCTTGCCGTTGCCCGACTTGTCTTCGGCCTGGACGATGCCCATGCCGTTGAGGAAGCCCTGGTCACGGCCGGTGTCGACCGAAACGACGTTGTCGGTGAAGAGGTCGAGCATTGCAATGACGGCCTTCTTGTTGCCGGCAGCTGCGAGCTGGCCGTTGGTCCACTGGCCGATGAGCTGGCCAGCTTCGTAGTTGTTCGTGGCGAACGTGATGTCGACAGACGAAGCAGGGTTTGGAGGCGTGTCGAGTGCGATCACGAGGAGGCCAGCAGCGCGGGCCTTGTCGAGAGCTGGGACGACGTCGTCGGTGCTAGGCGTGATCAAGATGCCCTTGTCGCCGTTTGCGATTGCTGCCTCGATGGCTGCGATCTGAGTGGCGCTGTCGCCGTCTTCCTTGCCAGCTGAGGTTGTCAACTTGACGTTGAGTTCCTTGGCCTTGGCTTCGGCGTCCTTCTGCATCGAAACGAAGAATGGGTTCGACAGGGTCTTGAGGATCAGCGAAACGCCGACCTGCTCACCCGCAGCAGCAGCAGCGACGGTGGTTTCAGCAGCAGCAGGCGTGGTCTCAGCCGGAGTGGTTTCGGCTGGAGTGGTCTCGGCTGGAGTGGTCTCGACGACCTCGGCTGCAACGGTGGTGTCGACTGTCTCGGCGGCATCGCTTCCGCAGGCGGCGAGCAAAAGCGCCGACGCTGCGAAGGCCACGACACCGAAGCGAAGCTTGCGTGTCATAAAGAAGTTCCCCTTGGTGATGGCTGACGTTGCGAGTGTCACAACGCCGGGGACGAGTTAACCTCCCCATGACAACGTTGTCAAGTCTCTTGTCTTTTCTATACGATTCCGCCACTCATGAATGACCAGCCGCTCAGACGCCCCACCATGCGCGATGTTGCCCTGGTCGCGGGTGTCAGCCTGAAAACGGTTTCACGTGTCGTGAACCACGAAGAGGGCGTCAGCGAGGATTTGGCCCAGCGAGTCGGCATAGCCGTCGCTCGATTGCGTTACGTCCCCGACGAGCGAGCCCGCAACCTTCGTCAAACCGATTCGCGCCCGACATCCATCGGCTTTTCGCTGGTCGACGTGTCGAACCCGTTCTTTTCCGCTGTCCTTCGAGGCTTGGAAGAAGTGGCCAGATCGCACAACTGTCTGGTGCTGTCGGCCAGCAGCGACCACAATCAGCGCCGTCAAGACCAACTCATCGAGACGTTCGTGCAGCGACGCGTTGCCGGCATCGTGGTGGCTCCGTGCGGCCCTGAACTCGGGTTGCTCTCCCCCGACTTCTTGCGGAGCACGCCGGTGGTGTTCGTCGACTGCGAGCCCGAGACCGGCGAGTTCGACCTGGTCCGCGCCGATCACTACGGCGGCGCGTACGAACTGACGAAGCACCTGCTGGCGCACGGCCATACTCGAATCGGCTTTCTCGGCGACGACCCTTCCATCTTCTC